>NZ_JBEXKG010000086.1:0-32210 GCF_040609555.1 Streptomyces sp. NPDC004658 | reverse complement strand
CTGTTCCGGGGCCCGGCCCCGCCCGCTCGCGCGGTCGGCGACCCGGGGCCCGACCCGGAGGCGGTGCCCCCCCTCCGCACGTTCATCGCGGCGGTGCTCCCACGACCGCGATCCCCTGCTCCTGGTGCACTCCACGCTGCGGCGGGAGCGCACCAGCGGGCTCCCCATCGGCTCGGGCGGCAGCGGCCGAGCCGCCGGACCCGACATCCCGGCGGCCGGCCACTCGGCCGTCTCCCCCGGCGTCCTGCCCGGTACCGGGCCCGTGCCCCACCGGGTGCCACCGCACGATCCCGCTCACCCCACCCCCAGGAGGCGACCCATGCGGTCATCCCTGTCCGCAGCCCTGCGCGGAAGCCACCCCGGCTTCCCGCGCCGTGCCCTCAGAGCGACGCTGGTGCTGGCCGTCACGGCCGGACTCGCCACAGCGGTCCCGGCCGTCGATCAGGCCGTGGCCGCCACCGCGCGGTCCACGCCCGCGGCCACCGGTTCCGACTCGGCCACGTCCGACGCGGCCGCCGGCCTCGCGGCCAAGCCCTACATGGGCTGGTCCAGCTGGAGCATGCAGTCCTCCCAGTATCCGGGGCTGAATCCGAACGGCAGCTACAGCTACCTCACCGAGGCCAACGTACTGAAGCAGGCGGACGCCCTGGCCGGCACGCTGAAGAAGTACGGCTACGAGTACGTCAACATCGACGCCGGCTGGTGGATGGACCAGAACTGGACGTCCGAGTTCGACCAGTACGGCCGGCAGACCCCCGACCCGGTCCGCTTCCCGCACGGCATGAAGTCCGTCGCCGACCACATCCACGCCAAGGGCCTCAAGGCCGGCATCTACCTGCCCGTCGGCCTGGAGAAGGGGGCGTACGGCGAGGGCAAGGTGCCGATCCTGAACGCCCCCGGCTGTACCACCGCGGACGTGGTCTACCCCGACCTGCGCACCACCAACGGCTGGGACAGCGCCTACAAGCTGGACTTCGACAACCCCTGCGCGCAGAAGTACATCGACTCGCAAGCCCAGATGCTCGCGGACTGGGGCTACGACTTCCTGAAGCTCGACGGCGTGGGTCCCGGCTCGTTCAAGTCCGGTGACAACTACGACAACGTCCCGGACGTCGCCGCCTGGCACAAGGCCATCGGTGAGACCGGGCGCCCGATGCATCTGGAACTGTCCTGGTCGCTCGACATCGGCCACGCCGCCGACTGGAAGAAGTACTCCAACGGCTGGCGCATCGACACCGACGTGGAGTGCTACTGCAAGACCCTGGTCACGTGGGAGAACTCGGTCGACGACCGATGGAACGACGCGCCCGCGTGGAGCGGCAAGGCAGGCCCCGGCGGCTGGAACGACCTCGACGCGATCGACGTCGGCAACGGGGAGATGGACGGTCTCACCCCTGCCGAGCGGCAGAGCTACATGACCCTGTGGGCCATCAACAAGTCGCCCCTGTTCACCGGTGACGACCTCACCAGGCTGGACGACTACGGCCTCTCCCTGCTGACCAACCAGGAGGTCATCGCCGTCGACCAGAACGACTCGCCGGTCGCACGCCCCGTCACGCCGATGGGGGACCAGCAGGTCTGGGGGACGAGGAACCACGACGGCAGCTACACCGTCGCCCTGTTCAACCTCGGCGACTCCTCGGCCTCCGTCACCGCCGACTGGGCCTCGTTCGGCTTCACCGGCGCGGCCTCCGTACGCGACCTGTGGAAGCACCAGAACCTCGGGACGTACAAGAACAGGATCACCGCGACGCTGCCCGCGCACGGCTCACGGCTGTTCACCGTCAAGCCGGGCGGCAGCCTGCTGGCGACCACCCGGTACGAGGCCGAGTCCTCGAACAACACCCTGACCGGGAACGCCTCCGTCGCCTCGTGCGACGCCTGCTCCGGCGGCAAGAAGATCGGCAACCTGTACCTCGACAGCAGGCTCCAGTTCAACGACATCACGGTGAAGAAGGACGGCATCTACACCGTCAACGTCGCCTACGTCAGCGGCGATCCCCGGTCGGTGACCGTCTACTCCAACAGCGGCAACGGCACCCGTCTGAAGTTCCCCTCCACGGGCGACTGGGGGACCACCGCCACCGTCAGCGTCCAGCTGGCCCTGAAGGCGGGGTCCAACACCATCACCTTCGACAGCGGCTGGGACTACTCCCCCGACATCGACAGGATCGACGTCCCCAGGTCCGCCTGACCGCACCCGCCGGGCCCGGCACCGCCGCCTGCTCACCTGCCGGGCCCGGCCCCCTTCGGCTCACCCGCCCGCACAACGCCCGACGGCCCCGCATCCGCCGCCAGGCTCATCCCTCGCATCCCGCATCCGCCGCTTCCCGCATGCGCCGTTCCCCGGACATGGAGTGCACCACGTGGACACCCAGCACACCGCATCGCGCGACAACCGCCCCAGCCGTAGAGGCTTCCTCTCCCTGGCCGCCACCGCCGGCGCAGCCGCCGCACTCGGCGGTCTGCCCGCCTTCACCGCGTCGGCGGCCCCTTCCCGCCCCGCCACCTCGCCGCTGCTGTCCCCCACCGCCGCCGCGAGGAACCAACTGTGGTGGCGGGCTCCAGGCTCCCCCACCTCGATGATCCGGCAGGGCCTGCCGGTCGGGAACGGGCGCCTCGGAGCGCTCGTGAGCAACGACCCGTCCAGCGAACTGCTGATGATCACCGACGCGACCCTGTGGACCGGCGGCGTCAACGACACCCTGCAGAGCGACGGCCAGTTCCCCTACGGGCGGGACGACTTCGGCTCCCTGACCCTGCTGGCCGAGCTCACCGTCGACCTCCCCGGCCACGACCTGGGCTCCGTCGACAACTACCGCCGCACCCTGGACCTGGCCCAGGGCCTCGTCAGCGCCTCCTACGACCTCTCCGGCGTCACCTACCAGCGGCAGATCTTCGCCAGCCACCCCGACGACGTCATCGTCGTGTACTTCTCCCAGCTGGGCGGCGGCACCTACACCGGCACCGTCACCCTGGCCGGCACCCACGGTGAGCACACCACCGCGGACGGCACCGGGCGCTACGCCTCCTTCGGGGCCTCCCTCGCCAACGGCCTGAAGTACGGCGCCGCCGTCACGGCGACCAGCAGCACCGGTACGGTCTCCGTGAGCGGTACGTCGATCTCGTTCCGCGGCTGCAAGGACCTCACCGTCGTGATCAGCGGCGGCACGAACTACGCCCCCGACGCGGCCGCCGGGTTCCGCGACCCGGCCCTCGACCCGGAACGCCTGGCCCGCACCAAGGTCCGGGACGCGGCCGGCCACTCCGCGAGCACCCTGCTGCACACCCACGTCGCCGACTTCCGCCCGGTGTTCGAGCAACTGGCCATCGACCTCGGAACGTCGTCCAGCGCACAGCGCGCGCTGGACACCTGGCAGCGGATACAGGCCCGCTACCGGGACGACGTCCCGGACCCCGAACTGGAGGCCGCCTACCTGCAGTTCGGGCGCTACCTGATGATCTCCGGGTCGAGGGGCGTCCTGCCGATGGGTCTTCAGGGCCCGTGGCTGGACGGCAACGACCCGGACTGGATGGGCGACTACCACACCGACATCAACGTCCAGATGAACTACTGGATGGCCGATCGCGCCGGACTGTCGGACTGCTTCGACGCGTTCGCGGACTACTGCCTCGCACAGTTGCCCTCGTGGACGGACCTCACCCGGCGGCTCTTCAACAGCCCGGACAACAGGTACCGCAACTCCAGCGGCAGGATCGCCGGCTGGACCGTGGCCATCTCGACCAACCCCTACGGCGGAGGGGGCTGGTGGTGGCACCCGGCCGGCAACGCATGGCTCTGCCAGAGCCTGTTCGAACACTACGAGTACACCCAGGACCGCGCCTACCTGGAACGGATCTACCCGCTCCTCAAGGGCGCCGTGGAGTTCTGGGAGGCCCGCCTCATCACCACGACCGTCACCGACGCCTCCGGGTCCTCACGCGAGGTCCTCATCGCCGACAGCGACTGGTCCCCCGAGCAGGGCCCGCTGGACGCCAAGGGCATCACCTACGCCCAGGAACTGGTGTGGAACCTCTTCAGTAACTACCGCACCGCGACCGGGGTGCTCGGCAGGGACACTTCCTACGGTGAGACCGTCGACGGCCTCCGTCAGCGCCTGTACCTGCCCGTGGTCAGCCCCAAGACCGGCTGGCTGGAGGAGTGGATGTCGCCCGACGACCTGGGTGAGACCACGCACCGGCACCTGTCCCCGCTCGTCGGTCTCTTCCCGGGCGACCGCATCCGCCCCGACGCGTCCACCCCGAAGGACATCCTGGCGGGCGCGACCGCCCTGCTGACCGCGCGCGGCATGAACAGCTACGGCTGGGCCAACGCGTGGCGCAGCCTGTGCTGGGCGCGGCTGAAGAACGCGGAGAAGGCCTACCGGCTCGTCGTCAACAACCTGAAGCCGTCGGCGGGCGGCAGCAACGGGACCGCGCCGAACCTCTTCGACATCATGGACATGGGTCAGGGGCGCGGCATCTTCCAGATCGACGCCAACTTCGGCACTCCCTCCGCGATCATCGAGATGCTGGTCTACTCGCGGCCGGGCCACGTCGAGTTGCTGCCCGCGCTGCCCGCCGCGTGGGCGGCGTCCGGCTCGGTGTCGGGAGTCGGCGTGCGCGGCGGCTTCGTCGCCGACCTCAAGTGGAAGAACGGCAAGGTCACCCAGGTGACCTTGAAGAGCGTCGGCGGCCGTGACACGACCGTGTTCGCGGGCGGCGCTTCACGGAGGATCAGTCTCAAGCCCGGTGAGTCCGTCACGGTGAAGAACCTCGGCTGAGGGCGCGGTTCGGCCCACACGATCCGCCGAGCCGGGATCGGTTCGGCACGGCACACGCTTCACCCGGGCCGGGATCCGTTCGGCACGGCACACGCTTCACCCGGGCCGGGATCCGTTCGGCACGGCACACGCTTCACCCGGGCCGGGGTCGGTGCAGCGCACACGACCGGCCCGGGCCCCCGATGACCCGTCGTCCGCGGACCGTCCCGCGTCCGCAGTCCCCCCGTCCCCCGCGCAGGCGGACCGGGCCGGACTCCCCCGGCTCCGGTCCGCCGCGGGCGACGCGGAGAGTGGAGAGAACAACGATGTCCCCCGAAAGGCAAGGCACGGCGGCGGATCGCCGACGGCGCCGCAGATCCCTGCTGTCCGTGTTCGGCGCGCTGACCGGGATGATGCTCACGGTCGTTCCGCTGAGCACCGCGCACGGGGCAAGCGCCGCCACAGCGTCGTCGCAGGCCAAGGGCACCAGGGTCAGCGCCTGGTCACCGAGCATGACGACCGGCGGCCCGGCCTTCGACAACCAGACCATCCGGATGGTGGTGCACAGCAGCGTCGCGGGCTCGGGCGTACGCATCACCCTGTCGAACCGGTACAGCGCCACGCCGCTCGATGTCACCACCGCGGACATGGCCGTCCAGGCGAGCGGCGGCGAGGCGACGCGCGGCACCACTCGGAACGTCACCTTCGGCGGCTCGCGCCACGTCACGGTCCCCGCCGGCGAGGAGGCGGTCAGCGACGTCGTCCCGATCTCGGTCAGCGCCGGAGAGAACCTGCTCGTCAGCCTCTACGTCCCCGGCGCGACGGGAGCGTCGACCTGGCACTCCGACGCGTTCGACACCACGTACATAGCCTCCGGCAACCATGCCGGTGACGACAGCGCCGCCGCGTTCGGCACCACCACGACCTCCTGGTACTACCTGGCGGGCATGGACGTCGTGTCACCGACCGCGAGGGGCACCGTCGTCGCCTTCGGCGACTCCATCACGGACGGCTACCACTCCTCGACCGGGACCTACACCCGGTGGCCCGACTTTCTCGGACGCCGCCTGGGCTCCGGGCCGGGCCCGCAGAAGCTGAGCGTCGTCGACGCCGGCATCGGCGGCAACCGCGTGCTCACCGACGTCCCGAACCTGTGGCAGGGGGTCAGCGCTCTGAAGCGCTTCTCCCACGACGCCCTCGGCCAGCCGGGCGTCAAGGACGTCATCCTCTTCGAAGGCATCAACGACATCGGCAACAACGCGGGCCCCGACGGCCGGCCCCTGACCGCTCAGGACCTGATCGACGGCTACCGCACCCTGATCGACGAGGCGCACGCCGCCCACGTGGGCATCATCGGCGCGACCCTGATGCCCGACGAGGGAAACGGGTACTACACGCCCGACGCCGAGCGGATCCGCCAGAGCGTCAACCAGTGGATCCGCACCAGCGGCGCTTTCGACGGCGTCATCGACTTCGACCGCACCATGCGCGACCCCGCGAACCCGGCGGCGCTCAACCCGGCCTACGACTCGGGCGACCACATCCACCCCAACGACGAGGGGATGAGGGCGATGGCCGACGCGATCGACCTGCGGCTCCTGCGCGCCTGACCCGTTTGCGTACACCCGGTGGGTATACCGGCCGCCTCCGAGGCGACGCCCGCGAGCCGCACACGGTTCGCGGGCGGTTCCCGGGCCCCGGCCCTCCGCCGACCGGCGTCCGAGGACCCGATCCGGCTCGGCGGACACCACGTGATCCACGGCTCACGACGGCCCCGGCGCCGCCAGTACCGGGCGGAGTGTCAGGATAGGGGCATGACGACCAAGGTTTACTTCGATATCACCATCAACGACGAGCCCGCCGGGCGGATCCTCTTCAACCTGTTCGACGACGTCGTTCCCCGGACTGCGGAGAACTTCCGCGCCCTGGCGACCGGCGAGAAGGGCTTCGGCTACGCGGGCTCCTCGTTCCACCGTGTCATCCCCAACTTCATGCTCCAGGGCGGTGACTTCACCCGGGGCAACGGCACCGGCGGCAGGAGCATCTACGGCGAGACGTTCCCCGACGAGAACTTCACCCTCAAGCACGACCGGCCGGGCCTGCTGTCCATGGCCAACGCCGGCCCGCACACCAACGGCTCGCAGTTCTTCATCACGACCATCGTGACCGACTGGCTCGACGGCAAGCACGTGGTGTTCGGCGAGGTGGCCGACACCGAGAGCATGGACCTCGTCAAGAAGATCGAGGCTCTGGGCTCCTCCAGCGGCCGCACCTCCGCGAAGATCACCATCGCCGAGTCCGGCCAGCTCTGACCCTCCCGCCTCCGGGGCTGCCGGGCGACGCTTCACCCGACGCGTCCGTCGGCAGCCCCGGCGCGCCATCCCGGCTGCGTCGGGCACTGCCGCATGCACGTCTCCTCAGATCAGGACCAGCACGGCGATGATGGCGATCAAGGTGATGACCGTGCTGGCGGTGATCAGGCCGAGCCGGGCCGGCGCGTAGAGCCCGAGGTCGAGCTGACGGCCCACCGAGCGGTAGCGGATCGTGCCGTATCCACTGATGAGAAGGCCGGCGAGAAGCATGATCGCCCCGGCGGCAACGGCGTGGATGCCGCGGTGCGGCGCGAACTTCGCCACGGCGACGCCCAGAGCGGCCATGCTGATGCCCGTGCGCAACCAGGCGAGGTACGTCCGCTCGTTGGCCAGGTGATCACGGGCGCGACTGCCGGTGTTGGGGGTCGCCCCCTTGGGGACGTCTTCACTCATCTGCCCCTCCGTGGCCGGTGCCCGTGCACCGCTGCTGCCGCGTCGCTGACCTCCGCGGGCCCGGGCACACCGGCCGGAGCGCTCGGCGGTGCGTCAGGCCCGGCGCACAGCGGGTGGTACCCATTGCCCGCTCAGGACCTCCGGGCGGGGCGCGTACAGGCGCAGGGTGACGCCCAGCGGGCCCGTGGGTGCGGGAAGCCAGTTGGCTTCGTGCTCGGGGCCGGGATGGGCGTGGCTGATGAGGATGTCCAGGGAGCCGTCGCCGTTGAGGCTCAGCGGATCGCGGTCGCCGAGGGCGAAGCGGTTCAGCTCGTTGGGTGCCTGGAAGCCGGCCGCGTCGTACATGGTGACCGACCAGAACGCGGACACCGGTGGCATCGCGCCGGCGTCGAAGTGCAGCACGTAGTCGCGCTCGCCCACCAGCGGTTCTCCGTCGGCGTCGACGCCGAGAACCGGGTACACGGCGTCTTCGGGCTGGTTGGCGCCCAGCCCGACCATGCTGACGACGGCACGCTGGAAGTAGTTGTCGCCGTAGACCCCGATGCTCTCGGTGACGACCTCCCATCCGTTGACCTGCCGTCCCAGCGAGGTGCGGGCGGCGAGCATCTGCTGCTGGGCGTCGTCGACGCCTGCCTGGATCTCCCCGAGTTGCTCCGGGGTGAACTCGCTGTCCGGGAAGGAGCGGCCGGGTACGAGACCGAGACCGGCGATGCGGGCCAGCACGGAGAAGTCCGTGGCGTGCGGCGGGTGCAAGCGCAGCAACGCGGCACCGCGGCGGAAGAAGTCGACGGCGCTGAGCCCGTTGACGAAGGAGAGCGGTTCCCCGATCGCGGGTTCGGCGTACTCCTCGGCCTGGCCGGGCACCGGGGTGCGCGCGGTGATCGTGTAGCCGTCCTGGATGTCGTTGACGAACTTGTAGTCGTCGGGACCGTTGGTCTGCGTGCGGCCGATGACCCATACGTAGGGCGTCGGCGCCTGGATGATCGTGGCGCCCTGGGGATCTCCGACCTGTTCACCGGGCGCCACGAGGGTGTAGCGCTGCGTGCCGGTACCAGTCGTGCGTTTGCCCGGCGACGCGAACACGTCCGTCCACATGTCGAGCATGGGCAGCAGGAAGTACCTGTCCCCGGTGTCCTGCACGGATACGTCGACCGGTCCCTGGGTCAGGTCCAGCCAGGCCGCCGAGTACAGGGTGTCGAAGTTCGGACGCACCACGAGGCGGAAGTCCGCGGCCGGGAACTCACGGATGTGGTGGAACTGGTTGGGCGGCCCGAGCCCGGGCTTGAGGCCCGCCGGCAGGCTCACGCACTGTTCGCGCGTGACGTCCATCGTCACCAGCGGATACAGGTAGATGTAGGCCTCTCGGCTCAGAGTCCGCAGGTCATCGGCCAGCTTCGGCATACGCTGCTCCTGCCCCTTGTCCTCGAGGGGCGAAGGAGGTGCGCCCCTCCCCCAGGCTGGCACGGTCTCCCGTCGACGGCGACGCGAGGCGGCGGTCGGCGAGCAGCGGGCTAACGACGGCGCCTTCGACGCGGAGGGGAGCGTACGGGCTCACGCACGTCCGGCTTTCTCCCCGAGCGGCACGCCGGCACCCGGCGGCATGGCGACGGGCCGACGCCGTTTCACCCGTTCACCGTGCGCTCAGGGGCGGTGCCGGCGACGCACGGCCGTCATTCCAGCCAGGTCCCGTCGCGCATGACGACCCTCCCGCGCAGTTCCGGCTCGCCGCGCCAAGCGCGCACAGTTCTGGGGAGCACGCGTATATACAGAAAGGCGCCCTCTTCCGCGCGTGGGTCCCACCCGAACTTGCCGTCGAACGCCTCCGCCGCGCCCGCGGGCACCTCCTGGTCCGAGAAGCACTCCGCCTCGCCCTGGAGGAGGACCACGTCGAAGGTGTCCGGCAGCGCCAGGCGCACGCGGGGCTCTTCGCGGACGTTGCGTGCCGTCACGGAAGTGGCGCTGGTGCACATCCACACCGCGCGTCCGTCCCACAGGAACCACAGCGGCACCTGGTGGGGCCCGTGATCGGGGTGAGCCGTCGACACCCATGCGTCCCGCTCGGTGACGAGCCGCTGAAGAACGTCGCGCTTGCGCTCCGCCGTCCCGCGGCGAACGATTCCCGTGGTCTCCATGAGGCCCGACCCTAGCCATGCGGGCACGCGGCGCGCCTGAGCCGCAGGACCTACTCCTGGCGACGGATGGGGCCCTCAGCCGGTGACGGCGGCCTGCTCGTGACCGGAGGTCCACCGAGGTGTCCTGACCAGCTCTTGGGAGGCACCTGCGTGCCTGCTCCCGGCCCCGCCACGGCTGGGACTCCCCCGCGGCAGCCTGTTTCGTACTCTTGCGGCATGCGTATGCGCCCCACTCTGAGTTGGACCCCTACCGAGGACCTGCCGCCCGGCACCACGGATCCGGGGCCGGTCGCCGATGCGCTGAGCGCCGGCGGTGTGCTGGTGCTCAGTGGTGCGGGCATCTCCACGGAGTCGGGCATCCCCGATTACCGGGGTGAGGGCGGCAGTCTGAGCCGGCACACCCCGATGACCTACCAGGAGTTCACCGCCAGCGCCCAGGCCCGGCGCCGGTACTGGGCGCGCAGCCACCTCGGGTGGCGCACCTTCGGCCGCGCCCGCCCCAATGCCGGGCACCGGGCGGTGGCCGCCTTCGGGCGGCACGGCCTGCTTTCCGGCGTGATCACGCAGAACGTGGACGGCCTGCACCAGGCCGCCGGCAGTGAGGACGTCGTGGAGCTCCACGGGAGCCTGGACCGGGTCGTCTGCCTCGGGTGCGGCGCCTTCAGCCCGCGCAGCGAACTCGCCCGGCGGCTGGAGGCGGCCAATCCGGGCTTCGATCCGGTGGCGGCGGGCATCAACCCGGACGGCGACGCCGACCTCACGGATGAGCAGGTCGGGGACTTCCGGGTGCTGCCCTGCGTGATCTGCGGTGGCGTCCTCAAGCCGGACGTCGTGTTCTTCGGCGAGGCGGTTCCCCCGCAGCGGGTCGAGCACTGCCGCGAGCTGGTCCGTGAGGCGGCCTCACTGCTGGTCCTCGGTTCATCGCTGACGGTGATGTCCGGGCTGAGGTTCGTCCGCCAGGCGGCCGAGGCCGGGAAGCCGGTGCTCATCATCAACCGGGACCAGACCCGCGGCGACCGGCACGCCCTCACCCGGGTCGCGCTCCCGCTGGGAAGAGCCCTCACCACCGTGGCCGGCCGGCTGGGCATCCCCGTCGGCGTCGAGGCCCCGCCCCGCACCTGAAGCCGGCGGCTCCACCGGAGGGGGCGGGTCGTCGGGCCACGGCGCCTCGATCGGCAACGGCCTCGGCATGTCGGCGGTGGCGCGGCGCGCTGCCCGGGTGAACGGCCGGTCATGCGGTCCTTCGCCCCGGTTCGGTGGCGTCGTCGGCCGCGGTGACGCCGAGGAGGGCCAGGGCGCCCTGGCTCCCACGGTCGAACGGTTCCACGGACTGTTCGGCGCGAGCACGGTGGCGTGCGTCCGGTGCACCGGCCGCCTGTGACGCGCTGACGCGCACCTTCCAGAACCACGCCGGCAGCCGGGTCGCTTCGCGCCGACGCGTCCACGGGCGGAACAACGGCGTCCAGGGCACAACGCGCGAGCTGGGAGCTGTACCGGCGCCTCACCGCGCCCCCCCCCGCAGCCGACTGACGCGGCCCGGCCGGCAGGTCGGTCACGCCAGCGCCGGCATCGGCGTCCGGTGCGGGGTCAGTCCCGTCGGGCTCGGGCGACTGCGTACCGGCCGCCACCGCACCGCCAGGTCGGCCTGTCACCGTTAGGGGGACCGGACGGTGGGTGATGAGTCCGGATGATCTTCGTGTCGGTGACCTGCGCAAGCGATCAAGACAGAACGCGAGGGGCGTCTGACCGGGTGACATGTCGGGCGGATCGTCGGGTTGCGGAACTGACGGACTGTCGGTTGCCTCGTGAGCGGAACACACGCGATGTGCCGCGCAGCAGGCCGGACACGTTCCGTTGGAGGATGCGCATGCGTTACAGACACATGGGTGCGGGTATCGGCCTGGTTCTCGGTGCTCTCGGGATGCAGATCCCGGCCGCTGCCGCAGCTGATGACTCGGATCTCCGTATCGAGCCCTGGAACGCCCAGCCGGGGTCCACGGTGACGGTCAGTACGAGGGCCTGCGACGCCGATGCGGACTACGGCAAGGGCTGGTCGGAAGTGGGAGGAGAGTTCCACCTCTTCGCAGGCGAGCAGGAGGGAGTGCTCACCGGCCAGTTCGAGATTCCGGAAGGAACCCGGCCGGGCAGCGACACGATCACCGTGAAGTGTCCGCCGCTGACCAGGGTGACGGAGACGTACCGGGTCGTCGGACGCCCTCCGAGCGGCTCGGTCAGCGCGGGCTTCGGACCGGCCGAGGACACGGGTGTGGGTCTCGCCCTGGGCGGTGGGCTGCTCGTCGCGGCCGCCGCCGGGGGCACGGTCTGGGCGTGCCGTCGCCCGCACGGGAACCAGACCTGACGGTCCCGCTCCGCCGGCCGGCCCCGCCCGGCGCGCGGCCCGCACCATCCTCTCCCCGGCGCCCCCTGAAGCGAGGACGCGACCGCGATGGCACCCAGGCACCACACCAGCGCTTTCCGAGCTCCGTCCGTCCCGGCGGTGCTCCTTCTGGCCTGCACCTTGACGGCGGGTGTGGTGCTGCTGATCAGCGGGGTGCGGGGTCACGAGCCGCCGCCGCGGCCAGCGGCGGCCCGGACCGTCCGCACGGCTGCCGGCCCCAGCGGCCCCACCGTCCCTCCGTTGCCCCCGGCGGATCCGGTGCGGCTCCGGATCGCCGCCATCGGGGTGGACGCCCCCATGACACGGGTGGGCCTCGATGCGGCAGGGGCACTACAGGCTCCACCGCCCGACGAACCCGACCACGCCGGCTGGTACGGCGACGGCACGCCTCCCGGCTCGGCAGGCACCGCCGTCGCCACCGGGCATGTGGACACACCCGCCGGCGATCCCGGTGTCTTCTACGACCTCGGCGCCCTGACCGAGGGCGCCACCATCGAGGTCAGTCGGGCCGACCGGCGGACTGCGGTGTTCACCGTCCGCGCCGTCGAGCTATACGACCGGAAGAAGTTCCCGAGCGAGAAGGTCTACGGCGGTTCCGGCCGGGCCGAACTCCGGTTGATCACCTGCGGCGGCGGCTACACCGAGCGCACGGGCTACCTGGGCAACGTCGTGGTCTACGCGACCCTGACCGCGGTGACGTAGCCGTTCGAACAGACCCTCGGGGGCCGCGCCATCGGTCGGATGCCGCCGTGCAGAGCGCCGGCTCCCGGACAATGGACGCACCGGCGCCTCCGGGACGCCGCCGACGGTAATGTCGGGCCATGTCGGAGACATCAGTGGCTCACTTCTATGACGAACTGGCCGACGACTACCACCTGATCTACGCGGACTGGGACGCGGGTGTCCGCCGGCAAGGGGACGCGCTGGACGCCCTGATGGGCCTGGACGGCGCGGCCGTGCTCGACTGTTCCTGCGGTATCGGCACGCAGGCCATCGGTCTGGCGCTGCGCGGGCACCGCGTCACCGGGACCGATCTCAGCCCCCGCGCCGCCGCCCGCGCCGGCCGCGAGGCCGCCCGCCGGGGCCTGAACCTGCGCACGGCCGTCGCCGACATGCGCCGCCTGCCGTTTCCCGATGGCCGGTTCGACACGGTCGTCTGCGCCGACAACTCGCTGCCCCACCTGCTGACCGAGCCTGACGTGCGCGCCGCCCTGGCCGAGATGCGCCGCGTGTTGCGTCCGGCCGGCCTGCTGCTGGTCAGCACACGCCCCTACGAAGACCTCCTGCGCGACCGCCCCACTTCCACGCCTCCCCAAGTGCACCGGGCCGCGGACGGCGGAGAACGGACCGTCACCTTCCAGCTCTGGCACTGGCACGACGACGGCGAGCACTACGACCTGGAGCACTTCCAACTCCTCCCGGCGGGCGGGGAATGGCGTGTGCGGGTGCGCCGGACCACCTACTGGGCCCTCGGCCAGGGGCGGCTGGCCGACCTCGCGGCCGGAGCCGGGTTCGCCGACCCCGTGTGGCGGATGCCGGAGGAGACGGGCTTCTTCCAGCCGCTGCTCGTGGCCCGTGCCGGCGGGTAGGTGACGCGAGCCGGGAACGGCGGTGTCAGCCGGCCTCGGTTGTCAGCCGGCCCACGAGCAGACAAGGCCCGGTGCCGGGGGATCGGCGAAGATCCGCGTCAGGACAGGGCGAGGACGCAGAACTCGTGGCCCTCCGGGTCGGTCAGGCAGGTCCACGGGACGTCGCCCTGGCCGATGTCGAGGTCGGTGGCGCCGAGTGCGCGCAGCCGGGCCACCTCCGCTGCCTTGTCGTCACCGGGGTACGGCAGCAGGTCGAGATGGACGCGGTCCGGCACGGTCTTCGCTCCGGGCGTGCGGAGGAACTCGAGATACGAGCCGGCGCCCTTGGCCGAACGCAACACCGCATGGTCGTCGGTCACCTCGTGCAGGGTCCAGTCCATCGCCTCGCCCCAGAACCGGGCCATGGCCCGCGGGTCCGTGCAGTCGACCACCACCCGGGCGACCGGCCCGGTGTCCCGGTAGACCTCCCGGGGCTCCAGCACGCAGAACTCGTTGCCCTCCGGGTCGGCGAGGACCGTCCACGGCACGTCGCCCTGGCCCACGTCGACGGGTGTCGCACCGAGAGTCTTCAGGCGCGCGACCACCTCCGCCTGATGGGCCGTGGAGGTGGTGGCGAGATCGAGGTGCAGACGGTTCTTCGTCGTCGTCCTGGGTTCCGGGACGGGTACGACGTCGACGCAGACGGCGACCGGGTCCGGCCACACGAGGCCGCCGGCGGGGCCGACGTAGGTGGTAAGGCCGGCGCTGTAAGCAGTCCAGCCGAGTGCCTCCGCCCAGAACCGGCCGACCGCCGAGGCGTCAAGGGCCTTGATGTTCACCATCACGGGTCGCAGTGCCATGCCGGCGATCCTATGAGCCCGGTCCGTGCGGCTTCGACGCCGTCACCGAACAGAGATCGACTCGCTTGTGCCTCACCGCGCCGCCGGGCCGCGCTCCTGACCGCGGGGGCGCTGTCGGAGGTAGGCCTCCAGCTCGGCGGCGCCGGTCAGCATGGCGCGCCCGCGGGCGGACAGCCGGCCGTGCCAGTCGCCCAGTGCGGCCTCCAGCGGCTCCAGACCGCCGGCCGCCCGCACCTGGGCGATCAGCGGGGCGATCTGCTCCAGCAGGTAGCCGCCCCGCCTGAGCTGGTGGGTCAGCCGGGCGTCCCGTACGTCGGCCTCGTCGTAGACGCGGTATCCGGTCCGCGGGTCGCGGCGCGGGCGTACGAGTCCGGCGCGCTCCCACTTGCGCAGCGTCGCGGGCCGGATTCCCAGCCGCACGGCCAGCGGCCCGATGAAGGTGCCGCCGGGCCCGGACACCGCGGCCGGTTCGGGTCCCGCACCGGGCTCGGGCGCCGTGGTGGACTCCAGTTCGCGCAGGGCGTTCTCCACGGCTTTCAGGGTCCCCCGGTCGTCGAGGAGTTGGGCGTGGCTCTCGTCGATCAGGCGGAACGCCTCGTCCACCGCGTCCTGGTTCACGGCCCGCATGACCGACGTCGCCGTCTGGTGGCCGTGGCCGGGCACCAGGGCGAGGAACGCGCGCAGGGCCTGCGCGTGCAGCGGCGTGTAGACGCGGTAGCCGTGGGGTGTGCGATCGGCGGCCGGGAGAATGCCGGCCTCCTCGTAGTTCCTGACGGCCTGTGTCGACAGACCGCTGTCCCGGGCCAGATCAACCGGCCTGAGTTTCCTACCGCTTGGAAAGTTTCGTCGCATCGGCCTGCCGATATTGGGAGAAAGTCTCAATCGAAGGTTCAACGATAGCGTTGAGGGCATGGCTACTGACATCAAGGGCACCGCTCGTGCCGTCGAGGCCGCCGCCGTCATGGGACTGCTCCCGGCCCGGCCGCGACTGCTCGCCCTGGGCGAGCCCACGCACGGCGAGGACACGCTGCTCGACCTGCGCAACGAGCTGTTCCGGCAGCTCGTCGAGCAGGCGGGCTACCGGACGATCGCGCTCGAGACCGACTGCATGGCGGGCCTGATCGTGGACGACTACGTCACCTCGGGCACGGGAACGCTCGACGAGGTCATGGAGCACGGCTTCAGCCACGGCTGGGGCGCCTCCACGGCCAACCGCGAGCTCGTCCGCTGGATGCGCGCCCACAACGACGGCCGGCCCGCGTCCGAGCAACTGCGTTTCTCGGGTTTCGACGGCCCGCTGGAGATCACCGGCGCCGCGAGTCCCCGGAAGGCCCTCACCGCGCTCCACGCCTACCTCGCCGCCCGGGTGGACGAGGACCTCCTGCCCTGCACCGCGGAGACACTCGACCGCCTGCTCGGCGCCGACGACCGTTGGACCGACCCCGCCGCGATGACGGATCCGGCCCGTTCCGTGGGGCAGTCGCCCGAGGCCGGTCAGCTGCGGCTGCTCGCCGACGAACTCGTGGCACGGCTCGACACGCAGACCCCGCACCTGATCGCGGCGACCTCGCGGGACGCGTGGGACCGGGCGCGTCTGTACGGGCGCACCGCCACCGGGCTGCTGCGGTACCACCACTGGATGGCCGACGCCTCACCGGCCCGCATGGCGCGGCTGTGCGCGCTGCGGGACCTGATGATGGCCCGCAACCTCCTCGCCCTCGCCGGTCGGGGCCCGGCACTCCTCCACGCCCACAACTCCCATCTCCAGCGGGAGAAGAGCACGATGCGGATGTGGGAGGGGCCGGTGGAGTGGTGGAGCGCCGGTGCGCTGGTGAGCGCCCGGCTCGGCGAGGAGTACGCCTTCGTGGCCACGGCCGTCGGCACGATCGGGCATCGGGGAGTGGGCACCCCGCCGCCGGACACCCTCGAAGGACTCCTGTACGCACTGCCGGAGGACCGCTGCGTCATCGACGCCCCACGGCTGGCCACCGTCCTCGGCGACACGCGGCCCGCGTCCCGCGTGTCGCCCTGGTTCGGCTACGCCCCGCTCGACCCTGATCACTTGTCGAGCACCGACGGCATCGTGTTCGTCAAGGACGTCCCCGACAGCACCATCTGACTGAGCGTCATGGCAGGTCGGCTCGGGGGAAATGCCGTGACAGCCGGCCTTCCGCGCGCTCAGTCCTCGGTGACGCGGATGATCGTGCGGCCGGCGGCGCGCTGCTTCCGGGTGAAGGCGGCGGCTGCCTCGGTCAGTGGCCGGACCTCGCCGACGCGTACCTGGAGCCGGCCGTCCCGCAGCCGCCGGGCCAGGTCGGCGAGGCGCGCACGGTCGGGTTCCACGACGAAGAAGAGGGCTCGCCCGTCGTCGGGGTGCACGGTGGGCGGGTGGGCGATGGTGACGAGGGTGCCGCCGGCCCGCACCAGCGCGGCCGAGCGGTCGAGGATGTCGCCGCCGATCACGTCGAAGACGACGTCGACCTGGCCGGCCTCCTCCAACCGGTCGGCCTCCAGGTCGAGGAACGCGTGCGCGCCGAGGCCGAGGACGGTGTCCCGGTCGGCCGCGCGGCCCGAGCCGATCACGCGGGCTCCCGCCTCGTGGGCGAGCTGGACGGCGATCGAGCCGACCGCGCCGGCGGCGCCGTGGATCAGGACGGTCTGTCCGGTGCCGAGGGCGGCGTGGTCGAACAGGCCCTGCCAGGCGGTCAGGCCGGAGATCGGCAGCGCGGCTGCCACCGTGTGGTCGATGTCGGCGGGGAGCGGGGCGAGGTTCCGGGCTTCCACGGCGACGTACTCGGCGAGCGAGCCGTCGCGGGCCCAGTCGGTGAGTCCGAAGACGCGCTGTCCGACGGTGAGGCCGGTCGTTCCGTAGCCGAGTTCCGCCACCACTCCCGACACCTCGTGGCCGGGCACGCTCGGGGTGCGGTCGCGGCCGGCGCGGTCGGTCCAGCTTGCCGGCCAGTCCAGCTCTCCTCGTGTGAAGCCCGCGGCGTGCACCCGCAGGATGACGTCGTTCTCGGCGGCGTGGGGACGGGGCAGGTCTTCCAGGGTCAGTCCCGCGGCCCCGGCCGCGCGGTCCCGGACGGTGATGGCTCGCACGGGCACTTCCTTTCTTGTCGTGTGGGGGGGTGTCTTGTCGTGTGGTGGGTGCTGCGGAACGCGGACCGTCAGCGGATCTTCGGCGGGGACCCGTCGTCGCTCGTGGCCGAGCGATGTGCGGCGGCCGGCCCCGCCCGACCGGAACGGCCCGCGCAGGCGGTGAGGGCGCCGGCGCCGCGCGGGGATCGTCTGCCGCGCCCGCGGGGCGTGTCGGGCCGCGACCGGGCCGCGTGGACCAGGGCGAGCAGCGACAGGGAGCCGACGAGGGCGACGTAGCCGAAGCTGGTGGTCCGCAGGCCCCATGCCGGTGCCAGGAGGCCGGCCGCGAGGGCGGGGAGACTCAGCGCCGCGTAGCTGACGACGTAGACGGCGGAGAACACCTCCGACCGTGACTGCGGGGCGGTGGCCTCGCCGATGGCGCGGAGGTTGCCGTTGTACGTCAGGCCGACCCCGGACCCCGCCACGACGGCCCCGCACGCGTAGACGGCCGGGGATGGCAGGGCGATGGCCAGGGCCAGTCCGGCCGCGCCGAGGGTCAGCAGGAGGGCGCCCAGCAGGGTGGCCCGCCGTACCGTGTGCCGGGCGGACCACAGGCCGCCCGCGCCTCCGGCGAGGAACAGCGCGGCGATGTCGAGCCCGCCGGCGGCTTTCCAGGTGACGTGGAGCACGGCGGTGACCACGGAAGGGGTCAGGGCGAGGAACAGCCCGGTGACGGCCCAGCCTGCCACGAGGGCGGGTACGGCGGCCAGGAACCGGCGCCGGGACCCGGGCGGGACGCGCACCCTCGGCAGGAACCGGGTCGGCCCGCCGGCCGGCGGTGCGACCGTCTCGGGGATGTACCACACCGCCACGGCGAGGAGCAGCAGGACGCACGTGAGGGCGGAGAAGACGTATGTGTCCGGGTGGGCGACCGACTGGACCAGCAGTCCCACCACGGCGGCACCGGCGGCCAGGCCCACGCTCGTTCCCACCGCCGTCACGGTGGTCCCCGCGTGCGGGCGCCTCACCGGGGAGGAGTCGACCAGCCCGGCGGCCAGCCCCCCGACGGCCGTTCCGGTGGCGACGCCCTGCACCGTCCGTGCGAGCACCAGGGACAGGACCCCGCCGGCGGTCCAGAAGATCGCCGTACTGGCCGCCGCCAGCAGGAGCGCGGCGATCAGCACCGGGCGGCGTCCCAGGCGGTCGCTCAGCGGGCCGAGGGTCAGCAGGGCTCCGAGCAGCCCGACGACGTACACGGCGAAGACGACCGTCACCATGGTGACCGAGAAGTCCCAGCGCTGCCGGTACAGGGGATAGATCGGTGAGGGTGCGCTCGCGGTCGCCATCAGGACGACGGTGGTGACCGCCAGCACGCCGAAGGCGGCGCGTCGGCTCAGCCGACGAGGGGTGCGGCGGGAACGCGGGGGTCGCACGGACCCGTTCCCGGCGTGCTGCCGGGTCACCGCGGCCAGGGAGCGTCGTCGACGCGCTCGACGACGATCTCCTCCACATGGTCGCCTGCCGGTCTGTCCAGCCCCCGGCCGATCGCGTCGGTGAGCACACCGTGGTTCGTCGCCGCCGTCTCCGGGCCCATCCGGTGGGGAACGCCCGGCGTCGTGTGCAGGGCGATCGCCGTCCGGACCACGTCGGCGGCGCTTTCGGAGAACCCGCGGTCGAGCAGGAAGCCGCGTGCGCGATCGGCGCCGTCGGCGTGGAGCGAACCGAAGAGGAACTCCCGCCGGGAGTGGTGGAAGATCAGGGGATCCGTCCGCTCCCGGAGGAATTCCGTGGCCTCCGCGACAGCCGGGATCCCGGGTATCTCCACCCCTGCGATGATGTCGGTCATGATGTCCGTGCTTTCCGGTGCGGTGTGTTACGAGTGGACCGTGCGTCCGTTCTCCACGGTGCCGACCCCTCGGCCCCCGGCGCCGCCCCGGTCCGGCCATGAACCACTCGAATCCAGTCACCTCAGGATGGCTCTGTGAGCACCGACACGCATCGTGTGGCGATCCTCGTCTACGACGGGGTCAAACTGCTGGACGTCGTCGGCCCCGCCGAGGTCTTCGGGGAAGCGAACCTTCTCGGTGCCCACTACAGCATCGCCCTGGTGTCGGCGACGGGCGCCGATGTCGCCTCCTCGATGGGCATGCGGATCGCCGTCGACGGGAGCGCCGCCGCGGAGCCGGACCCGGACACGTTCCTGGTGCCGGGCGGAGACATCTATCCCCGAACCCCGGTCACGCGCGATCTGGTCGAGGCCGCCGGCGGTCTGGCGGCCCGTTCCCGCCGGGTCGCCTCGGTGTGCTCCGGTGCCTTCGTGCTGGGGGCGACGGGCCTGCTGGACGGCAAGCGCGCGACCACCCACTGGAAGATCACGAACGAACTCGCAGCCCGGCACCCGAAGACCCGCGTGGAACCCGACGCGATCTACGTGCGCGACGGCTCGACGTACACCTCGGCGGGAGTCACCGCCGGCATCGACCTGGCGCTCGCTCTCGTCGAGGAGGACCACGGTCCCGACGTCAGCCGGGAGGCGGCCCGCTCCCTGGTGGTCTACCTGCAACGGGCCGGCGGCCAGTCGCAGTTCTCCGCCCCCCTCCAGGGCCCCCCGCCCCGGTCGCCCGCCCTGCGCAGAATCGTCGACCTGGTCACGGCGGACCCCGGCGGCAACCACTCCCTCGCCGCACTCGCCGGGCATCTGAACCTCAGTACGCGTCACCTCACGAGGCTGTTCCGGGAGGAACTGGGCACCACGCCGGCCCGGTACGTCGAGTCGATCCGGTTCGACATCGCGAAGTCGCTGCTCGACCAGGGGTACACCGCGACGCAGGCGGCGTCCCTGGCCGGCTTCCCGAGTTACGAGAGTCTCCGCCGCGTCTTCGCAAGGGAGTTGTCCATCTCCCCCGCCGCCTACCAGCGCCGGTTCGCGACCGCCCGCCGCGCGCAGGCCGAGTAGCGTCCCCCGGCCAGGCTCAGGGCGATCCCGTCCCGCAGCACACCGGCGAACCAGGCCGCGAGCGACGAGGAGCGGCGCGGCGAGGGACAGGTGCACGCAGCGGCCACGGGGACCAGGACACCCATGTGGTTGACCGTTAAACAAACTAGTTTAAGATTCACCTACCGCGTCGGACGGCGCACCGGGTGGCACCCGTCGCCCGGGTGAACCGTGTCCGCCGCGGCGTACCCCACGCATGCTCAGGATCGGAGACGAACTCCATGACCAGCCCTGTCCGCCTCGCCGTCATCTACTACTCCTCCACCGGCTTCTCGGCCGAGATCGCCAAGGAGATCTCCGAGGCGGCCGAGAAGGCGGGCGCCGAGGTGCGCCTGCTGAAGGCCGCCGAGCTGGCTCCCGAGGCCGCCATCGCCTCCAACGAGGCGTGGGCCGCCCACGCCGCGGAGAGCGCGGGGATCCCCGAGGCCACGACCGCCGACGTCGAGTGGGCGGACGCGATCATCTTCGGCACCCCGACCCGCTTCGGGAACATCTCGTCCCAGCTCAAGCAGTTCATCGACACCCTCGGCGGCCTGTGGGCGCAGGGCAAGCTGGCCAACAAGGTCTACAGCGGCTTCGTGACCACCGCCACCGCGCACGGCGGCCAGGAGTCCACGCTGCTCGCCCTGTACAACTCCATCCACCACTTCGGCGGGATCATCGTGTCCCCCGGCTACACCGACCCCGTCAAGTTCATCGACGGCAACCCGTACGGCACGTCGCACATCGACGCCCAGGGCAACAACCCGGTGGGCGAGCAGACGCGCAACGCGGCCCGCCACCAGGCCGAGCGTGTGGTCCAGGTCGCCGCCGCCCTGAAGGCCGGCCTCGCCTGACCCACCCGGCACGCGGCGTGCCGCGTGTGAGCGCCGTACGCGACGACGGGGCGCTCCTTCCGGAAGACGTCCCGGAGGGAGCGCCCCGCGCGTCGTGAACTCCGCCCGGCGACCGGCGCCCGGCGGTCACCCTCGTGCAGTCCCGGTCGCACCCACATCCGTCCTTCCGGCAGGGCGGACCGGGTCTGATGCGGCTACGACCGGCGGGCCGAGGTGCACGGGACGGCCGGGCACCCCTGAGCCGGCGAGCTGGAAGTCCAGGTCGGTATGACGGAAGGCGTCCAGGCCCTTGTGCGGCGGGAGGACCACGTCGCCCGGCTGGGGTGCCGAGTCCTCGTAGAACCGGGTGTTCCAGGTTCCGGCCACCGGCGCACGGAGCCGGCCGGACGGGACGAGGGGGCGGATCGGCGAGGTGGACGAGGCGGAAGAGGCCTCAGGCGGCCATGCCCGGCCCGGGCCTGCGCTGGTCCGACAACCCGTGCACCTGCCATTCGCGGGGTGTCATGCCGTACGCGTCGCGGAAGGCCCGGCTGAAGTGGGCGGCGCTCACGAAGCCCCACCGCCGCGCGATGACCGCCACTCCGGTCTCCAGCGCCCGGGGACGGAGGAGGTCACGGCGGCACCGCTCCAGGCGCTGCGCCCGGATCCATCCGGCCACCGTCGTCCCCTCCTGCTCGAAGAGCTTGTGCAGGTAGCGCACCGACACGAAGTGAACGGCGGCGATCGTGCGTGGGGAGAGGTCGGGGTCGCCGAGGTTCCTCATGATGTGGTCCTTGACGCGCACCACGGTGGCGGCGGCCGTCGTCGAGGGCGGCCGGGGCAGACGGCCGAGGTGCTCGTCGATGAGCAGCGCCAGCAGATCCAGTGCGGTGACGGCGAGTTGACGGCCGACGGCGTCGTCGAGATCGGCGGCCACGCGTGCCAGGCCCGCGACGTACTGGGCCAGGACGGCCGAACTGCCCTCGGCGCCGGTGAAGGTGGTCGCGGTCAGCGACCGCAGGTCCTCGGGCCGGACGGACAGCACTTCGCGAGGAAAATGGAAGGACGTGAAAGCAAATCTTTCGTTGAGCGTTTTCCTGAATGCGCGGGAGGAATCCGAGAGGGAGAACTCACCGGGCCGGACCACGCATTGACGCCCGTCCTGTTCTTTCATCGCGGTGCCTCGCTCCTGGAGAGTGAGGATGACGAACTCCTGGTCCTCACCGGATATCAGGCGGCTGCTCCGCGTCACCGTCTGCGGCCCCGCCTCGACACGGGAGATCCGCAGGACGCCGAGCCGGTCGCTGACGATGTCCCCAGGTGACGGCTCCTCCTCCAGGAGATCGACACCGAGCGGTATGAAGGTGTTCGTCACCGCTTCGTGCCAGCGTTCCACCCGGTCGGCGGTGGACAGCTCTGCGGTGGACACAATGACGGGCATCGCTCCTCCTCCAGAAGTCGTGCAGTGAACAGGAGGCTGTGGCCGGCATTGGGCCCACCCTTGCGCGTACCGGCTGGAAAGTCCACCCACGGGCGGGACAAGATCTCCGAGATACGCTGCCGCCGCCCGGGACGAGTCCGAAGGGGACGGGCCGATGGGAAGCGCCGACCACCGCCCAAGCGGCCCGATACTCTGGGCGGCATGATCAACTCGTCCGCGAGTCCCGGCGATGCCGAGGTCGCCGTGGCTGCCGCTTGC
The DNA here is from genome assembly GCF_040609555.1 of Streptomyces sp. NPDC004658. Classification (NCBI taxonomy): domain Bacteria; kingdom Bacillati; phylum Actinomycetota; class Actinomycetes; order Kitasatosporales; family Streptomycetaceae; genus Streptomyces; species Streptomyces sp. NPDC004658. The sequence continues at coordinate 9,137 of NZ_JBEXKG010000086.1, read as the reverse complement.
GCCGGCGCCGACGTGGTGCGCCGCATGTACGGCCGGCAGCTCTCCCGCGTCGACAAGGGCGGGGGTGATTTCGCCACCGCCGCCGACGTCGAGGCGGAGAAGGCGATCGTCGGTGTCATCCGTGCCGCCCGGCCCGGCGACGCGGTGCTCGGCGAGGAGGGCGGGCGGCACGGCGATGCCGCCGCCGAGCGCCAGTGGTTGGTGGACCCCCTGTGCGGCACGCTGAACTACGCGGTCGGCCACAAGCTGGTGGCGGTCAACGTGGCCCTGCGCGGCCGGGCGGCGGCGGTGGCCGACCCGTTCAGCGCCGAGGTCTTCTTCACCGACGGGGAAAACGCCTGGGTGCGGCACGAAGGGGTCGATGACCAGCTGGTGCCCACGGCCGCCGGCCGGCTGGTGGACGTCAACCTGGATCCGCCGTTTCCGGGCGCCCCGGGCTTCCGGGCCGTCGAGCTGCTGGCCCACCCCGGGTTCGTCCAGCGGTTCAGGCCACGGGTCGTGTCCACCACGCTGGCGTTGGCCTGGGTCGCCGCGGGTAAGCGGGCCGCGTACGTCACCGACGGCGGTGACCTGTCGGAGAGTGTGCATTTCGCCGCCGGTATCGCCGTGTGCCGGGCCGCCGGCTGCGTGGTCACCGGAACCGACGGCGGCCCGATCGGCCAGACGGGCCGCGGGCTCGTGGTGGCCGCCGACGCGGAGACCCACGGTCTGCTGATGTCGCTGATCCACAGCCGGCGTGAGCGCGATGAGCGGGGCAGCCGTCCGGGATGACCCGACCGGGACGCCGGCGGGCCGGTCGCGGGGAACCGGTCCAGCGCACCGAGCCGGTCGAGCCACGGATTCCGCGTGCAGGCAGCATGATCCCGGCCGCCTGATCCACGAAGAGCCCCACCCGAGCGCCGACCGGCGGCCCAGAGCTGCGCCCCCGCCGGACTCGGCCGGCCCGCTCCCGCACCGCCCACGGCGTCATGTCACTGATCCACAGCCGGCGGCTGTCCAGGGTGACGTGACGAAGGCGCCGTCGGGTGGATCACGGGGAACGGCCTCAGCGCGGATCGAGCCGCGGGTTCCGTACCCGGAGCGCGGTGCCCGGGCTCCGCGAGCGGTTCCGCTCGGCTTCCGTCCCGAGTGGTCAAGCCACCTCCCTGGTCCGAGACTGAAGAAGGAGCCCTCTGCTCCTCCAGCGGCGGGTCAGAGCGCGCAGGAGATGACGTTGACTTCCTTCTCACCCGGATTCCGAGGGCGGCCCCGCTCGTTGGCGGAGCGGCTGCCGCCCGGGCAGTACCCGACCGAGTCGTTCCCCGTCCTGTCGGCCGGTCCCACTCCGCGGGTGCCGACCGAGGCCTGGTCGTTCACGCTCACCACCGAGCTGGGCGAGACACGGAGCTGGACCTGGGACCAGATGATGGCCCTGCCCCAGCAGGAGACGGTGACGGACATCCACTGCGTCACCCGCTGGTCCAAGTTCGACACGCGCTGGAGCGGGGTGCCACTCGACGCCTTCTTCGAGGGGCTGGAGACGACCGCCGCGTACGCGGTCGTCGACAGCCACGGCGGCTACACCACCAACCTTCCGCTCGCCGACCTTCTCGGCGGGAAGGCGTGGATCGCCCACACCTACGACGGCTACGCCCTCTCGCCCGAGCACGGCGGGCCGGCACGGCTGCTGGTCCCGCACCTGTACTTCTGGAAGTCGGCGAAGTGGGTGCGCGGACTGCGGCTCACGCACGAGGACGACCCGGGATTCTGGGAGTCCGCCGGCTACCACAACTACGGCGACCCCTGGCGCGAGCAGCGTCACTGGGGTGACTGACGATGGCTGCCGCCTGGCTGCCGGCACGGCTGGTCGGGCGGAGCGCGCAGAGCGCAACCGCCCGCTCCCTGGTGTTCACCGTGCCCGGCTGGCCGGGTCACCTGCCCGGCCAGCACGTCGACGTGCGTCTCACGGCCGACGACGGCTACCAGGCCGTCCGCAGCTACTCCCTGGCGGCGCCCGCCGACGACGGCCGGCTGGAACTGGGCGTGCAGTCCGTGGCCGACGGCGAGGTCTCGCCCTACCTGGCCGACCAACTGCCGCCGGGCGAGGAGGTCGAGATGCGCGGACCGCTCGGCAGCTGGTTCGTGTGGCGCCCGGAGCAGAGCGAACCGGTGCTGTCGGTGGCGGGCGGCTCCGGTGTCGTACCGCTCATGGCCATGGTCCGTGCCCACCGTTCGGCCGGCTCGCGCGGTCTCTTCCAGCTGGTGTACTCCGTGCGCGGCCCCGAGGACATCTGGTACCGGGACGAGCTGGTCGACGGCGGCCCGTTCCTCGACATCCGGCTCCTCCACACCCGGCGGGCCCCGCCCGGCACCTCCCGCCCGCCCGGCCGCATCACGGCAGCGGATCTGCGGGAGCCCACAGCCCGCCTGGAGCCCAGGAGTCCCGTCTACGTCTGCGGGCCCACCGGATTCGTGGAGACGGTCAGTGACCTGCTCGTCGAGCTGTTCGCCGACCAGGGGAAGGAACCCTCGACCATCCGCACCGAACGCTTCGGCTGACCCTTCCGTTTCCTGACCCGGGAGATTCTCATGGCAGACCCCGCCACCTTCCTCGACGGCAACAGTCTTGCCGGTCCGTTGTCGGAGATCCTCTCCGTGGAGCCCACCACGGCCTGGTGGCGGTGCCCGGACTGCAAGCGGTCAGGGTCTCTGGCCCAACTGCACCTGTACGGACCCGAACCGGGGATGACCGCGCGCTGCCCGGGGTGCGCGTATGTCGCGCTGCGCCTGGTCAGGGAGGAAGACCACATCTGGCTGACCCTGGGCAGCGGGTCCGGCGCCTTCCGGTTCCGTACCGCCTGAAGGGAAGCGCGGCGGTCACGCGCCCCGCGCGCGCACCCAAGGCTCTCCTGCCGTGTCGCCGTTGGGACATGTCGCAGCTGTGACAGCTCGCGCCCGTGACACGTCGAGCCTTCTCGCCAAATGATTTCGGACAGTTGTGATCCACGGCTGTTCGAAAGGTGTTCCCCTGATGGCAAAGTTCCGCCTCATGGCGGCGATATCAACAGGATTGATACTGCTTGCTGGTGTCGTACCCACCGCCGCCATGGCGCGGACGGCGGACATCGGCACCGTCACCCGTCCCACGGCCGAGCCGGGGACTCGCTCCACGACCGTACGGCTGATCACCGGCGACCGGGTGACCGTGACATCGTTGCCCGGCGGACGGCGCACCGCGTCGGTACGCCCCGGACCCGGTCGCGAGCGCATCCCCTTCGAGACGCTGGAGGAGGACGACAAGTCGCTGACCGTGCTCCCGTGGGACGCCGAGGCCCTGGTGTCGGCGGGCACCCTGGACCGCCGGCTGTTCGACGTGACCGCCCTGATCTCCCAGGGCTACGACGAGGCACACACCTCCGCGCTTCCGCTGATCGTCTCCTCCGAGCCGTCCCGGGAGGGGGCCAGGGTCACGGCTGAGGCGGCTCGGGCCGCGGCGGCCACCGCCGACCGGCTCGTGGCGCTCAACACGCCGGGGGCTCCCTCCCGTAGCCTGCCGAGCATCCACGCTCGGTCGCTCAGGGTCGCCACCTCGCGACTGGGGGATTTCTGGAAGACGTTGAACCCCGGCGGCAAGGCCGGCGTCGCCCGTGCCGCGCTGACGCCGCGGGTGTCGTTGGACGGCCGGGTGCGGGCCGTGCTGGACCGCAGCACCGCGCAGATCAACGCCCCCGCTGTCTGGAAGACGGGTGACGAGGGCCAGGGAGTGAAGGTCGCCGTGCTCGACACGGGCGTCGACGCGAGCCATCCCGACCTGGCGGGCCGGATCACGGAGGCCGAGGACTTCTCCCAGAGCGCCGACACCGGCGACCACTTCGGTCACGGCACGCACGTCGCCTCGATCGTCGGCGGCAGCGGCGCCGCGTCCGGCGGGACCCGGCGGGGCGTGGCGCCCCGGGCCGACCTCCTCATCGGCAAGGTCCTCGGCGACGACGGCTACGGGTCCGAGTCGGCCGTCATCGACGGCATGCAGTGGGCGACGCGCGAGCACGCCAAGGTCGTCAACATGAGCCTGGGGTCGGGGTCTCCGACCGACGGCACCGACCCGCTCAGCCAGGCGGTCGACTCCCTGACCGCGTCCAGCGGCACACTCTTCGTCGTCGCGGCGGGCAACGAGGGGGAGACGGGTCCGTCCAGCGTGAGTTCCCCGGGCGCGGCCGACGCGGCGCTGACCGTGGGGGCCGTCGACCGTGACGACTCCCTCGCGCCGTTCTCCAGCCGCGGCCCGCGTCTGGGCGACGGCGCGGTCAAGCCTGACGTGACGGCTCCAGGAGTCGGCATCGTCGCCGCCCGCGCGTCCGGCACCACCCTGGGCGACCCCGTCGACGCCCACTACGTCGCACTGTCGGGGACGTCCATGGCCACCCCGCACGTCGCCGGCGCCGCCGCGCTCCTGGCCCAGCAGCACCCGGACTGGGACGCCCAGCAGCTCAAGGACGCGCTGATCAGCACGGCGCACACCGTGCCCCGCACCCGGGTGACCGAACAGGGCGGCGGCCGTATCGACGTGGCCGCGGCCACCGGCCCGGTCAGGGCCAGCGGCTCCGTCTCCCTCGCCCCGCTGAGCACCGGCGGCTCCGGAGGGCGGCAGCGGTCGGCCACCGTTCGCTACACCAACTCCGGCGACCGTCCGGTCACGCTGTCCCTGGCCCTCGGCCTGGCCACCGAGTCCGGTCGCGCGCTCCCGGACGGCGTGGTCGGCCTCGGCTCCGACACCGTGCGGATCGACCCCGGCGCCACGGCCGAGGTGCCGTTGAGCACCGACGCCCGGCACGCGGTCCGCGGCGCCTACTACGGATACCTCACCGCGAAGTCCGCGGACGGTGCCGTACTCGTCCACACGACCGTCTCCCTCGCGGTGCACGCCCCGCAGCACCGGCTGACCGTGTTCTACCGCGACCGCGACGGCAAGGTGATGCCGGACTGGCTGCCCACGATCTGGGGTCCTGACGGATTCGTGGACTACGCGGACCGGCAGGCCCACGTCGCCCTCGTGGAAGAGGGCACGTACTACGTCAGTTCGGGCTTCTACGACATGACCGATCACGGCGGCGAGGCGGGCACCGTCGTCGCCCCCGAGGTCAAGGTCACCGCGGACCGGACGGTGACGCTGAACGCCGCCGAGGCCACCCAGGTGCACATCCGCACGCCACGCCCCGCCGAGCAGCACGGCATCCTCAGCACCACCGTGTACCGCCGGATCGACGGTCACGAGCTGATCCAGGGAGCCATGTACTTCGACGACGTCACACGCCTCTACGTCAGTCCGACCTCCCGGGTGACCGACGGCGCCTTCGAGTTCTCCTCGCGCTGGCAGATGGTGGCCCCGCAACTGCGGGCGAAGGTCTCCGGCGGCTCCGGGGAGTTCGTGCCGTACTACGAGGCGAACTCCCCCGCCTTCCCGGACCGCGGCACGCGGCTGACCGCCGTGGACGCGGGCACGTCGTCGGCGCCCGACTTCCGCCGCGCACGCGGGAAACTCGCCGTCGTACGGTTCGACTTCTCCGTCACCGAACCCGAACTCGCCCGGTCCGCCGCGGCGGCGGGGGCCAGAGCGCTGCTGATGGTGTGGCCGCAGGAGCAGGCCAGCGCATGGACCCGGTGGCAGCCGACGGGTGACCGGACGGCCCTGCCCAGCATGCGGGCCTCCTGGAAGGACGGCGCCGCCCTGCTGGAACGCGTCAGGAAGCGCACCACGACGGTGACGCTGTCCGGCACGGTGCGCAGCCCGTATCTGTACGACGTGATGCAGGTGTCGAAGGGCTTCGTGCCCCGGCAGGTCGTGCACACCGTCTCGGAGCGGGAGAGCGCCGTGGTGCGCAGCACGTACACCCGCACCGGTGCCTCGCTCTGGGCCAGCGAGCAGCGCTTCGGGTGGCGGCCGTACCAGGAGACCGCGTGGAACCAGTACAGCCGGTACGTCCCGGTGGGCCGGGAGCGCGTCGAGTACGTGACCGGCGGCGACACGCTGTGGAACCACGTCGTGCACCACGACGTCGTCGACGCCGCCGACCTGCCGTTGGCGGCCGGCATGCGGAACGCGCCGCGTACCTACCGTCCCGGCCTGCGCGCCACGGAGCGGTGGTTCGGAGCGCCGGTCCGCCCCTCCATCCCCCGCGGCTGGACCCGGCCGTCGGTCCGCAACGGCGACACCCTGACCGTGTACGTCCCGGAGTTCACCGATTCCGACACCGGCCACTGGTCGTTCGCGGAGACGGGCGGCTTCGGCACCGGCCGGGCGACCGCCGCCGACGTGGCGTCGGCGGTGCTGTACCGGAACGAGAAGCAGGTCGCGGTCTCCGACAACGGCGCGTGGGGCAACTTCGAGGTCGCCCCGGGGCAGGCCCGGTTCCGGCTGGACCTGACGACCGCCCGCGTCTCGGACGACTGGCGCCTCAGCGTGGGCACGCGCACCTCGTGGACGTTCCGCTCGGACACCACGGCTGATGCCGCCCCGCTGCCGCTGCTCCAGCTCGACTACGACGTACCGGTCGACGCGCAGGGCGCCGTGAGCCGGGCACGCGCACACCACCTGGGCCTCACGGTCCGCATGCAGGACGGCATGGCCGCCCCGCGCGGCGTGCGGCTGAAGGCCGAGGCGTCGTACGACGACGGGAAGACCTGGACCACGGCGCGCACCGAGCGGCACGGCGACGGCCGGCAGTTCACGGCCACCGTGGAACGGCCGTCGAAGGTGCGCGGTGACGCCTATGTGACGCTCCGCGTGACCGCCACGGACTCCGCCGGCAACAGCGTGCGCCAGACCGTGGAGCGGGCGTACCTGCACCGCGGTACCGCGTGATGCGCGGACGACGCTGACGCGGTCGTGCCTTCACCCGGCGCGGCGGGTACCAGGGCCATGGGGTCCGGTACCCGCCGCGCCCGTGGAACGACGGGACGACCTGACCGGAGCGGCGGCCGGCACCCGGGTCACAGCCAGCCGCGCCGGGACGCCTGCCAGGCGAGTTGCATCCGGGTCACCGCGCCGGCGCGCTCCATCATCGCCTGGATACGGCGCTGGACCGTCCGGCGGCTCAGCCCCATCTGCGAGGCGATCGCCTTGTCGGCGACTCCCGCCACGAGCAGCGACAACAGCTTGCGGTCGGTGGCCGAGAGGGAGTCGGCCGGACCGGCTCCGTCGGCTCCCGCGAGCAGGCCGGTGCCGTCGATGTCCAGCGGGACGGCGTCCTCCCAGTAGCGGTCGAAGAGGGCGGTCAGGGCCGCGAGCAGGTTGCTGTCCCTGACGAGCGCCGTGGTCGGCTCCTCCGGGCTGCCGTGCGGCCCGCCGGCCACGAGGGGGAAGACGGCCACGGCGCGGTCGGCGATGGCGAGGCGCAGCGGCAGGTGTGGTACGGCACGAGCCACCTCACCGGCCCGGACGCCCGCCACCACGTTCTCCAGGGCGCCCTCGTCGTCGAAGAACGCCTTCTCGTAGAGCACTCGGTAGCTGACGCCTCGAGCCAGCGCCTCGAACTCCTCGGCGTTGGTGCCGGACGGCATGGCCACGTACTGGGCCTTGCAGAACCACAGCATCTCGTGGCGGGCGCTCGACTGGATCTGCCGGAGCTGCTGGCGCAGGGCCTCAGCCCCGGTGATCACCTCCAGCAACTGGCCGGCGTCGTGCCTGCGCATCGTCTCCCGGTAGGACTCGATGAGACGCGCGGCCTCGAACCGGGCCAGGTCCAGTGCGTCGGCGCTGCGCTTCAGGCGGGGCAGCAGCGCCACCTCCGGCGGAGCGGGACGGAACACCCGGGGTGTCCCGTCCGTGTGGGTGGCCAGGCCCTTGGAGACCAGTGCGTCCAGGATGCGCCCGGTCTCCGCGTCCGACAGGCGGGCCCGCTCGGCGAGGTCCCTCTCGGTGGCCCGGCCGGACGTCACGAGCAGTTGGTAGACGGATTCCTCCTCGGGCGAGACGCCAGCCGCCTCCAGCGCCACGGACGCCTCCCGGAATCTCGGAATCCAACGGTTGAAGATCGTACAACGCCGGGGGGTCGTGGTCGCCGGACAGTGCCGGGGGACCGGCGGGCCGCACCTGCCGTACGCGCCGCCGCTGCCGGTCCCCCGGCGGGTGTCAGGCCACCGGGAGCATGGCCTCCTGGGTGGGCGGTACGGCCCGGGCGATGGCCGGCGCGGGCGTCGTGGCGGTCGCGATCACCTTGCGGTACACCGCCTCGTAGCCGGCCGCCATCGTCTCCGGCTGGAAGTGGTCGACGACATGGTCGCGGCAGTCGCGGGGATCGAGCGCGCCGACCGCCTCGATGGCCTCCGGCAGTTCGCCGGCGTCGTCACGGACCAGGCCGGTCACCCCGTCCACGACGACCTCGGGGACCGAACCGCGGCGCAGGGTGACGACCGGGGTGCCGCACACCATGGCCTCGATCATCACCATGCCGAACGGCTCCTCCCACTGCAGCGGGAACAGCAGGCAGCGCGCCCGGGCCAGGAGCTGCTTCTTGCGGTCGCCGGTGACCTCGCCCAGCCACTCCACGCCCGGCCCGAGCCGGGGCTTGATCTCGGCCTCGAAGTAGGCGTGTTCGGCGGGCTCGCTGCACTTGGCGGCCAGCTTGATCTCCCGGCCCGCGGCCACGGCGGCGTCGATCGCGAGGTGCATGCCCTTGTCCGGCGTGCAGCGGCCCAGGAAGAAGACCCAGTCCTCCTTGTCGCGCGCGTAAGGGAAGCCGTCGGCTCTCAGGGCGTTGTGCACGGTGCCGGCCCAGTTGAGGTCGGGCGCCTGGCCGCGCTGGGAGCGGGAGATCGCCACCAGGTGGACGGTGTCCCCCAGGTGCCGGTAGTACTCCCCCGGTTCGCCGTCCAGCGGGCCGTGCGTGGTGACGACCGTGGGTGCCCGGTGACCCCGGGCGAGCAGGGGCCCGGCGAGGGTGTGGTCGTGGATGACGTCCACGTCGAGGTCGTCCAGGAGCCGGGCCGCGGCGGCGGAGTGCAGCACCTCCGGCAGCGGTTCGCCCAGGCGCCGGCCCTGCGGCAGGTCGTAGGTGCGCAGCATGATACCGAGCGGGCAGGACGTGCTTGGCGGCGATCGCCTTGGCGGTGTCGGAATCCGGTCCGGGCCGCGGCACGAAGATCGCCTCGCGGTAGTAGCG
>NZ_JBEXKG010000085.1:0-32556 GCF_040609555.1 Streptomyces sp. NPDC004658 | reverse complement strand
TTGGGGTTGTGGCCCGGCGCCGGCCCGCCCCCCCCCAAATTCCTCTCGGGCGGGGCGGCCCCCCCCCCTGCGGGGGGGGCCCGCGCGAGGCGGCCGGGCTGCGCCCGGGCCGGCAGGTGAGGCCGGGCCGACCGACCGGCAGGTATTGGCCTCGGGATACCATCTCTGTCGCCATGCAGACGAACCCCACACCTCCCCCGTACACCAGCCTCGTCGCGGTCGGCGACTCCTTCACCGAGGGCATGTCGGATCTGCTGCCCGACGGCTCCTACCGCGGCTGGGCCGATGTGCTCGCCGCGCGGATGGCCGCCCGCACACCGGGGTTCCGGTACGCCAACCTGGCCGTGCGCGGCAAGCTGATCGGGCAGATCGTCGACGAGCAGGTGCCGGTGGCCGCCGCCATGAACGCCGACGTCGTCACACTGGTCGGCGGCCTGAACGACACCCTGCGCCCCAAGTGCGACATGGGCCGGGTCCGGGGCCTGCTCACCGAGGCCGTGGAACGGCTCGCACCGTCCTGCAAGCAGCTCGTGCTGATGCGCAGCCCCGGCCGCCAGGGCCCGGTGCTGGAGCGGTTCCGGCCGCGCATGGAGGAGCTGTTCGCCTGCGTGGACGAGCTGGCCGAGAAGCACGGCGCCCTGGTGGTCGACCTGTACGGGGCGCCCGCGCTGGCCGACCCGCGGCTGTGGGACGTGGACCGGCTGCACCTGACGGCGGAGGGACACCGCAGGGTCGCCGAGGCCGTGTGGCAGACACTCGGGCACGACGCCGAGGACACCGACTGGCACGTGCCGATGGCGGCGACGGCCCCGCCGGGCTGGGTGACGCGCCGGGTCGCGGACGTCCGGTTCGCCCGGCAGCACCTGCTGCCGTGGATAGGCCGCCGCCTGACCGGCCGCTCCTCGGGGGACGGCCGCCCGCCGAAGCGGCCGGAGCTGCTGCCGTACGAGGGCCAGGCGTAGCCGGCGCCGTGGTCATGGCCGGGAGCCGGGCCGACGCGGACGAGGTGACCGGGGTCTCGTAGGTTCCGCCGAACACACCCGTGGCGCTGGCCTGCACGAACCGCCAGTAGAATCTGGACACGTGACTTCTGCGCCCGCCAAGCCCCGCATCCCGAACGTCCTCGCCGGACGCTACGCCTCCGCCGAGCTCGCCACGCTCTGGTCCCCCGAGCAGAAGGTGAAGCTGGAGCGGCAGCTCTGGCTCGCCGTGCTGCGGGCCCAGAAGGACCTCGGCATCGAGGTGCCGGACGAGGCGATCGCCGACTACGAGCGTGTCCTCGACACCGTCGACCTGGCCTCCATCGCCGAGCGCGAGAAGGTCACCCGGCACGACGTGAAGGCGCGGATCGAGGAGTTCAACGACCTCGCCGGGCACGAGCACGTGCACAAGGGCATGACCTCCCGCGACCTCACGGAGAACGTCGAGCAGCTCCAGATCCGGCTCTCGCTGGAGCTGATGCGCGACCGCACGGTGGCCGTGCTGGCGCGCCTGGGCAAGCTCGCGGGCGAGTACGCCGAGCTGGTCATGGCCGGCCGCTCGCACAACGTGGCCGCGCAGGCCACCACCCTCGGCAAGCGGTTCGCGACCGCCGCCGACGAGCTGCTCGTCGCCCACGGCCGGGTGGAGGAACTGCTGGCCCGCTACCCGCTGCGCGGCATCAAGGGCCCGGTCGGCACCGCGCAGGACATGCTGGACCTGCTGGGCGGGGACGCGGCGAAGCTGGCCGATCTGGAGAACCGGATCGCGCGGCACCTGGGCTTCTCGCAGGCGTTCACCTCCGTCGGCCAGGTCTACCCGCGCTCGCTGGACTACGAGGTCGTCACCGCGCTGGTGCAGCTGGCGGCGGCGCCCTCCTCGCTGGCCAAGACGATCCGGCTGATGGCCGGGCACGAGCTGGTCACCGAGGGCTTCAAGCCGGGGCAGGTCGGCTCCTCGGCGATGCCGCACAAGATGAACACCCGCTCCTGCGAGCGCGTCAACGGCCTCATGGTCATCCTGCGCGGCTACGCCTCGATGACCGGCGAGCTGGCGGGCGACCAGTGGAACGAGGGCGACGTGTCCTGCTCGGTGGTCCGCCGCGTCGCGCTGCCGGACGCCTTCTTCGCCCTGGACGGCCTGCTGGAGACCTTCCTGACCGTCCTGGACGAGTTCGGTGCCTTCCCGGCCGTCATCGCCCGTGAACTGGACCGCTACCTGCCGTTCCTCGCCACCACCAAGGTGCTCATGGGCGCCGTGCGGGCCGGGGTCGGCCGCGAGGTCGCGCACGAGGCGATCAAGGAGAACGCCGTGGCCACCGCCCTCGCGATGCGTGAGCAGGGCGCCGAGCGCAACGACCTGCTCGACAAGCTCGCCGCCGACGAGCGGCTGCCGCTCGACCGCGAGCAGCTGGCCGCGCTGATGGCCGACAAGCTCTCCTTCACCGGCGCCGCCGCCGACCAGGTCGGTGTGGTCGTCGGCCGGATCGAGGAGATCGTCAAGCAGCACCCCGAGGCCGCCGGCTACACCCCGGGGGCGATCCTCTGACCGGCGCACCCCGCGCACCGCGCTTCACCAAGGCGGAACTGGAGGCCGCCCGCGACCGGCTCGTCCCGGACGTGGTCGCGGACGGCCTCCGGGTGCTGTTCTGCGGCATCAACCCGGGGCTGATGACGGCCGCGACCGGCCACCACTTCGCCCGCCCCGGCAACCGGTTCTGGCCGGTGCTGCACCTGTCCGGCTTCACGCCCCGGCTGCTGAAACCGGCCGAGCAGCGGGAGTTGCTGTCGTACGGCCTCGGCATCACGAACGTGGTGGCGCGGGCGACCGCGCGGGCCGACGAGCTGAGCGCCGAGGAGTACGCCGAGGGCGGACGGCTGCTCACCGAGAAGGTGCGGCGGCTGCGGCCGGGGTGGCTCGCCGTGGTCGGCGTGACCGCGTACCGGGCCGCCTTCGGCGACCGCACGGCCCGGGTCGGTCCGCAGGAACGGGCCATCGGGGGCACCCGGGTGTGGGTGCTGCCCAACCCCAGTGGGCTGAACGCGCACTGGACGGCGGCGACGATGGCGCAGGAGTTCGCCCGGCTGCGGGAGGCGGCCGGCCTGCCCGGTCACGGCGGATCGGTCTCCGTCACTATCCCGAGCAGCTGAAACGGCAGTTCCTTGTCCCACTGGGACACACCGAGGGCGACCCAGCGGCCCGCCTCCGGCACGCGCCACAGGTGGACGTCGGGTACGTGACCGCTGAGCCCCGCCCACGGCTCCGCGATGTCCTCGCCCGCCAGGGTCCGGTCGAGCACGCTGTACAGGCTGAACCGCTGCGGCAGGCCCCACCGCTCCCCGAGCCGCTCCGCGAGGCCGTCCCGGTCGGCCTCGTACTGCGCCTCCGTCTCCTCCCGTTCGCTGCCGTCGCCCTCCCAGAACTCCTCGCTGGTCCCTAAAGCGGCTATGTGATAGCCGGGCCCGCTCTCGCCGTGCTCCGTCCTGCCGTGCGCCGACGGGAACTCCCGGGCGCACAGCAGGTCGATGACGGTCAGGCACTTCGCGATGTCCATGGGATCCAGTAAAGCGGGGGCCACTGACAATTGGCGGTCCGTCAGTCAGGCGTCCCTGCGCCGCACACTCCACCCGCCCGCCACCAGGGCCGCCGCCGTCCACAGCGCGGTCACCGCGAGCCCGCTCCACGGGCCGAGGGCACCGTCCCAGGTGTTGTGCAGGGCGACCTGGCCGGCCCGGTCGGGGAGGAAGTCGGCGGCGCCGCCCGAGAGATCACCGACGACGAAGGAGACGATCAGCAGGAACGGGATCAGCACGGCGAGGGTCGCGACGGCACTGCGCAGCACGGCCGCGAGTCCGGCGGCGAACAGGGTCATCAGCGCCAGGTGCAGGCCGCAGCCGACGGCGCCGCGCAGGCCCTCGGCCCAGCCGGGAGCGGAGGCCCCGAGTGCCGCACGGCCCGTCAGGAGGGTGACGAAGCCGGTGAGCAGCCCCACGGCCAGCGCCGGCAGCGCGATCGCCGTCGTCTTCGCGGCGAACCAGCGCCCCCGGTCGGGCACCGCCGACAGGGTCAGCCGCAGCGCGCCGCCCCGGAACTCCGACGCGACGGCCGTCGTACCGAAGGCGATGGCGGCGACCTGCCCGACGTTGACGCCGAAGAACACGGAGTACAGCGGGTCGGCGTCGTCCCCGTCGGCCGCAGCGAGCACCGAGAACGCGGCGGTGGCGAGGAGGACCGCGGCGAGGGCGCCCAGCAGCGGGCGCAGGGTACGGATCTTGATCCACTCGGCGTGGAGCGCGGGTACGAAGGACACGGTCAGACCTCCTGGGGCTGTGCGGTGAACTCGGCCTCGGCCGCCGTCAGATCGAGGTACGCCTCCTCCAAGGTGGCCTCGTGGGCGGCGAGTTCCAGGACGGGAAGGCCCGCCTCGGACATCAGCCGGCCCAGGTCGTCCACGCGCGCGTGCCGTACCGTCCACGTCCCGTCCGCTTCCCTGGAGGCGTCGTGACCGTGTCGGGCGAGCAGGTCGCCCAGGGCGGCCGGATCGGTGGTGCGGACGCGGACGCGGGGCCGTACGCGCGCGTGGATGAACTCCCGCACCGGTGTGTCCGCGAGCAGACGGCCCCGGCCGAGAATCAGCAGGTGGTCGGCGAACGCGGCGGTCTCCCCCATGAGGTGGCTGGAGACCAGGACCGTACGGCCCTCGGCGGCGAGCCGGCGCAGCAGCGTGCGGATCCAGACGATGCCCTCGGGGTCGAGTCCGTTGGCGGGCTCGTCCAGCAGGACGACCTCGGGGTCGCCGAGCAGGGCGGCGGCGATGCCGAGCCGCTGGCGCATGCCGAGGGAGTACGTCCGTACCCTGCGCCGCGCGACCGGCGCGAGACCGGTCTCCTCCAGGACCGCGTCGACGCGGCGGGCCGGGATGCGGTTGCTCGCGGCGAGGGCCAGCAGATGGTCGCGGGCGGTGCGGGAGCCGTGCGCGGCGCCCGCGTCGAGCAGGGCGCCCACCCTGCGCAGGGGTTCGCGGAGCCGCGGGTAGGGCCGGCCACCGATGGTGGCGGTGCCGGCGGTGGGCCGGTCGAGGCCGAGGAGGAGGCGCAAGGTGGTGGACTTGCCGGCGCCGTTGGGGCCGAGGAACCCGGTGACCCTGCCGGGACCCACCCGGAAGGTGAGGTGGTCCACGGCCCGCCGTCCGCCGTGGTCCTTGGTGAGGTCTCGTACGTCGATGCTGGTCATGCCCGACAGCCTGGCCGGGCGCGGCGATCGGCTCCTCCCCCGCCGGCGGGGACCGTCTCCCCCGTGCGGGGGAGGCCCGTTGTCGGTGCCGGCTGCCACGATGGGGCCATGGCTCGCCTTCTGCGCCCGCTGCTGCGCGGGACGACGTACACGCGCCTGCTGCATCTGTGGGTGCCGATGCTGGTGGTCAGCGTCTGGCTCTTCGTCTTCCCGTCGGTCCCCTGGGTGCCCGCGCTGCTGCTCGTCCCGCTCGGTCTCGTGCCCGCGGTGCGCAAGGGCGAGGGTGTGCAGGCGCGGCTGCTGCTCACGCCCGGCGAGCGGGAGCCGGGCATCTCCGAGGCACCGGCGGCGACCTGGCGGGACCGGCTGCGTACGGTCCTGTGGCTGGAGCTGCGGATGCTGCTCGGTGCCGTGGCCGTGTTCGCGTCGGTGTGGCTGCCCGTCCTCTGCTTCGAACTGGCGCGGTGCGCCGGGGGCGTGGCGCCGTCCGGCGTCCCGCTGCTGGACCGGCTGCCGCCGCACCGTGCCTGGGCGCTGCTGGCGCCGCTGCCGCTGCTCGCCCTGTACGGGGTCGTCGTCGGGCTCGGCGCGCTGGTCACGGCCGGTGCGCGCCGGCTGCTCGGGCCGTCGGCGGCCGAGCGGCTGGCCGCGCTGGAGGAGCGCACCGAGCAGCTGCTGGAACGGGCGCGGATCGCGCGGGAGTTGCACGACTCGATCGGGCACGCCCTGACGGTGGCCGTGGTGCAGGCGGGCGCCGCGCGGGCGGCGGGCGATCCGGAGTTCACCGACCGGGCGCTGGGCGCCATCGAGGAGACCGGCCGGGCGGCACTGGAGGATCTGGAGCGGGTGCTGGGAGTACTGCGGGAGGCCGAGCCGCCGGTGAGCGCGCGGCCCACGCTGGCCGACGCCGGGCGGCTGCTGGAGTCGGCGCGGGCCTCGGGGGCGAAGGTCGACGCGGAGGTCACGGGGCCGGTGGAGGCCGTGCCGGGCCCGGTGTCCCGCGAGGGCTACCGCATCCTCCAGGAGGCGCTCACCAACGTGCTGCGGCACGCGGGGGCCGTGCCCGTGCGGGTCCGGGTCGCGGTCGGCGACGGGACGCTCGCCCTGGAGGTCCGCAACCCGCTGCCGGGAGCGGTACCGGGCCCCGGGCGGGGCAGCGGTCTGCGGGGCATACGGGAGCGGGCCGCGCTGCTCGGCGGCGCCGCCCGGACCGGCCCGGACGAGGGCGACTGGCAGGTCCGCGCGGAGCTGCCGGTCGGCTGATCTACGCTGGCCGGATGCCGGTCACCGTACTCCTCGTCGACGACGAACCCCTGGTCCGCGTGGGTCTGCGGGCCGTGCTGGGGGCCCAGCCCGACATCGAGGTGGTGGGCGAGGCGGCCGACGGCGCGGCGGTCATCCCGCTGGTGCGGCAACTGCGGCCGGACGTGGTCGCCATGGACGTGCGCATGCCCCTCATGGACGGCATCGAGGCCACGCGCGCGGTGCTGCGCACCGTGGCGGAGCCGCCGAAGATCCTCGTGGTGACCACCTTCGAGGACGACGCGTACGTGTACGAGGCGCTGCGCGCGGGCGCCGACGGGTTCCTGCTGAAGCGGGCCCGCCCGGCCGAGATCGTGCACGCGGTACGGCTGGTCGCGGAGGGCGAGTCGCTGCTGTTCCCGGCGTCCGTGCGGCGCCTCGCCGCCCGGTACGGCGACGGCGCCCGGCCGGCGCGGACCGCGCTGGAACAGGCCCGGCTCACGGAGCGCGAGGCGGAGGTGCTGCGGCTGATGGCGCGGGGGCTGTCGAACGCGGAGATCGCCTCCCGGCTCGTGGTGGGTGCCGAGACGGTGAAGTCGCATGTGAGCGCCGTCCTGGCCAAGCTGGGCGCGCGCGACCGTACGCAGGCGGTGATCGCGGCGTACGAGTCCGGGTTCGTGGAACCAGGGTGATCGCAGGCCCGGCGGTGTGCGGGACCCGGTACTCGCCGGGGGCGGACCGCGCCGAGTACGATCCGGCCAACACGCCGCGAGCTGGGAGGACGGACGGTGGGGCAGCTGACCGGTGGCGATCCCTCGCTGCTGCGAAGGATCAATTCCGCTGTGGTGCTGCACGCGCTGCGCGCCACGGACTGCGCGACGTTCACCGAGATCACCCGCGTCACCGGACTGTCCCGGCCGACCGTCGAGGGCGTCGTGGAGGGCCTCATCGAGGGCGGCCTCGTCGTGGAGGCGGCGGCCGAGGACGGCGGCGCGCGGCGGCAGGGGCGGCCCGCCCGCAGGTTCCGGTTCCGGGCCGAGGCGGGTCATCTGCTGGGTCTGGAGATCGGCCCGCACCGGGTCGCCGCGCTCCTGTCCGACCTGGACGGGCGGGTGCTGGGCGCACAGGCCAAGGAGGTCGGCGAGACGGCCCCGGCGGACGAGCGGCTGGACCGGCTGCGCGGCGCGGTCGCGGAGCTGCTGCGCCGGGCCGGGGTCGCGCGCAGCTCGCTGCGGGCGGTGGGGGTGGGCACGCCGGGCATCGTGGAGGCGGACGGCACGGTGCGCTTGAGCACGGCCCTGCCGCAGTGGACGGGCCTGAAGCTCGGCGAGCGGCTGAGTCGTTCCTTCCGGTGTCCGGTGCTGGTGGAGAACGACGCCAACGCGGCGGCGGTCGCGGAGCACTGGAAGGGTGCGGCGACCGAGACGGACGACGTGGTGTTCGTGCTGGCGGGGCTGAGCCCGGGGGCCGGTTCGCTGATCGGCGGGCGGCTGCACCGGGGCTACGGCGGGGCGGCCGGGGAGATCGGCGCGCTGCACCTGCTGGGCCGGGAGGCGAAGCCGGAGGCGTTGCTGTCCACCACCGACGAGCCGCTGCACCCGCTGGACGAGCAGGCGGTCGCCGAGGTGTTCGCGCTGGCGCGCAAGGGTGACCAGCGGGCCCGGGCGGCCGTGGAGCGTTTCATCCAGCGGCTGGTGCACGACGTGGCCGCGCTGGTGCTGGCGCTCGACCCGGAGCTGGTCGTGATCGGGGGCTGGGCGGCCGGTCTGGACGGGGTCCTGGAGCCGCTGCGGTGCGAACTGGCCCGCTATTGCCTGCGGCCGCCCCGGGTGGCGCTGTCCGTGCTGGGGGAGGCGGCCGTGGCCACGGGGGCGCTGCGGTTGGCTCTGGACCATGTGGAGGAGCAGCTGTTCGCGGTCGACGGCACGGTGACCGCCCGCCGGTGACCCGGGTGCCCGGCACGGTGACCGCCCGCCGGTGACCATGGCACCCCGGGGTACAGCGGTACCGCCGCCACAACGGTCGCGTCAGGCGCAGCGTCGTCGGCGCCGACGCGCCCGGCCGCGGGGGCCACACCTCGGCCCCCGCGCCTCCGGGTCGGACCTCCGCCGTGCGTCAGGAGGCTCGCTTCTCCGGGTCGTGGTGTATTTCCACCCCGGCCGATTCGCCGAAGGTGAGCCGGCAGGTGTCGGCGCGGTAGGTCGCGACCGAGATCGCCGCGGTACGGCCCTGGACGAAGAAGCGGGTGGTGACGACGAGGACGGGGGAGCCGGGGAGCCGGTCGAGTTCCTTGGCGTCCTCCGCGCGCGCGGAGCCCAGCTCGACGGCGCGGTCCTCCCCTTCCAGCGGCAGGTGCTGCAACTCGCGCAGCACCGCACGCGCGCGTGCCGCGCCGGACGGGGCGTCGATCGCGGTCAGGCCGGGCACGGAGGCCGCCGGGATGTAGAGCAGTTCGGTGGCGACCTGCTGGCCGTGGGACATGCGGGAGCGGCGGACGGTGTGGACGGGCTCGTCCGCGCCGGTCTCCAGGGCCGCGGCGACGGCGGCGGGCGGTGCCGCCTGGACGCTGTCGACGGGCTGCCAGGCGTCTCCGGCGGCGCCGGGCCAGGTGTGCTGTTCGGTGCCGACGGCCACGCCCACGCGCGGGGGCGCGACGGTCGTACCGACCCCGCGTCGGCGCTGGAGCCGGCCCTCCAGCTCCAGCTGTTCGAGCGCCTGCCGGAGCGTGGCGCGGGCCACGCCGAAGCGGGCCGCGAGATCGCGCTCGTTGGGCAGGATCTCGCCGACCGAGAACTCGGAGTCCAGTGCCTCGGTGAGCACGGTCTTCAGATGCCAGTACTTCGGTTCCGGTACCGATTCCAGCTGCGTGGTCCCCACCCTGTCCTCCGCAAGAGCCGTGGTCCGGCGGTTTTTAGCGCCCTTGTTTATTAAAGGTTGTTGCACTTCTCTGCGACGATAGGGCGGCCGTCACCCTTGGTCAAGACCAATCCTCGGTCCCTGCACGAACGGGCAGGCGACCCGCGCGCAAGCGTTCACGCGGCGTTCGTGTGCGGCGGTGCGTGTGACATCGCGGCAAAGCGCCCGACGCACGGCACGCACGGCGGAGCCCCCGCCGGACGACGGGGGCTCGGGCGCGCGCGGGGGCGACGGGCGGCTCAGTCGCCCGTGAGGTGCCGCAGCTTGTCGGGGTTGCGGACGATGTAGACGGCGGTGACCCGCCCGTCGGCGATGTCCACCTGGAAGAGGCTGTCGGGCTTGTCGCCGGACAGGATGAGGACGGCCGGGCCGCCGTTGACCTCCAGGGGCCGGTAGGACATGTCCGCGGGGCCCGAGCGCGCGACGCCGACGAGGAAGCGGCCGACCTTGTCGGCGGTGT
Organism: Streptomyces sp. NPDC004658; assembly: GCF_040609555.1. Lineage (NCBI taxonomy): Bacteria > Bacillati > Actinomycetota > Actinomycetes > Kitasatosporales > Streptomycetaceae > Streptomyces > Streptomyces sp. NPDC004658. The sequence goes on along the minus strand of NZ_JBEXKG010000085.1, from coordinate 22,727 downwards.
GCAGGACGCGCACCGGCGCCTTGGCCTTGCCGCCGCTGTCGCCGACCAGGCGGACGTCCGGGGCGAGCAGGGACATCAGCCCCTCCAGGTCGCCCTCGGCGGCGGCGGCGAGGAAACGTTCGGTCAGGTCCCGGCGGCGCACGGGGTCGACCTCGTACCGGGGACGCCGCTCCGCCACGTGCCGGCGGGCCCGCCCGGCGAGCTGCCGTACCGCCGGTTCGGCGCGGTCGAGCAGCGCGGCGATCTCGGCGTACGGGTAGCCGAACGCCTCCCGCAGCACGAACACCGCCCGCTCCAGCGGGGACAGGGACTCCAGGACCACCAGGACGGCCAGGGAGACCGTGTCGGCGAGGACCGCGCGGTCCGCCGTGTCCGGCGCGGTGTCGGCGAACTCGGTGAGGTACGGCTCCGGCAGCCACGGCCCGACGTACGCCTCGCCGCGCGACTGGACCTGGCGCAGCCGGTCGATGGCCAGCCGGGTGGTGACGCGCACCAGGTAGGCGCGCGGTTCGCGGACCGCCGCGCGGTCGGCCTGGTACCAGCGCAGCCACGCCTCCTGGACCACGTCCTCCGCGTCGGCGACCCGGCCGAGCATGCGGTACGCGACTCCCATGAGCAGGGGCCGGTGGTCTTCGAAGACGTCCGTGGCGAGGTCGGCGGTCACGGGTCCATCCCAGCCGACACACCTTGCGCTGTCCACCCGGAATGCCCGGCTCCAGGAGCGGTCCGGATCACAATGACCGCGGGCCGCCGGCGGTCGGCGGCCGGTGACCGTGAGGTGGGCGATGCGGTACGCGGTGCTGGGCACGGGCGAGGTGGGCCGCACGCTGGCCGGCCGGCTGCTGGAACTGGGGCACGAGGTGACCCTGGGGTCCCGCTCCCGGGACAACCCGGTGGCGGTCGAGTGGGCGACGGCCGACGCCGGCCGGGCGCACGCGGGGACGTTCGCGGACGCCGCCGCGGCGGGCGAGGTGGTCGTCAACGCGGTGGGCGGCCGGGTGGCGCTGGACGCGCTGCGGGCGGCCGGTGCGGAGCATCTGCACGGCAAGGTGCTGGTGGACGTCTCCAATCCGCTGGCGTTCGAGGACGGGCAGCCGCGGCTGGACCCGGTGGAGTCGGACAGCGTGGCCGAGCGGATCCAGCGGGCGTTCCCGCACGCGCGCGTGGTCAAGACGCTGAACACGGTCAACTGCCAGGTGATGGTGGATCCGCGGCGGGTGCCGGGCGACCACCACGTGTTCGTGTGCGGGGCGGATCCCGGCGCCAAGCAGCAGGTGACGGCGCTGCTCGGGGAGTTCGGCTGGCCGGCCGACCGGGTGCTGGACCTGGGCGGCATCCGGTCGGCGCGCGCGGTCGAGATGTATCTGCCGCTGTGGCTCGCGCTGTTCGGGCGCTTCGGGCACGCCGACTTCAACGTCGAGGTGCGCCGGACGCGTTGAGGGCCGTAGGCGGGGATCGTACGCGGGGACGGTACGAGGGGACTGCAGGGGAGGCCGTACGACGGGCACGAGCCCGGGGGCTACCGACCGGTAGTAATTGCTGACAAGCTGTCTACGGCGTCCGTCAGCAGCCCAGACGAGGAGCACCCATGTCCGCCACCGTCTCCTTCAAGGTCCCCGCCCCGCACGGCCCGCGCGATGTCAGCGTGTCCTACGCACGCGTGGGCCGAGGCGAACCCCTGGTCCTGCTGCACGGCATCGGCCATCACCGGCAGGCCTGGGACCCGGTCGTGGACATCCTGGCCACCGAGCGGGAGGTGGTCGCCGTCGACCTGCCCGGCTTCGGCGCGTCCCCCGGGCTCCCGGACGGCCTGGCCTACGACCTGCCCACCACCAACGCCGTGCTCGGCGCCCTGTTCGAGGCGCTGGAACTGGAGCGTCCGCACGTCGCCGGCAACTCCCTGGGCGGCCTGCTCGCCCTGGAGCTGGGCCGGGAGAGGCTCGTACGGTCCGTCACCGCCCTGTCCCCCGCCGGTTTCTGGTCGGAGGCGGAGCGGCGGTACGCCTTCACGGTGCTGCTCGCGATGCGGGGCATCGCCCAGCGGCTTCCGCTTCCGCTGGTGGAGGGGCTGTCCCGCTCGGCGGCCGGCCGTACCGCGCTGACCAGCACCATCTACGCCCGCCCCGCGCGCCGTTCACCGGAGGCGGTGGTCGCCGAGACGCTCGCGCTCGTCGGTGCCACCGGCTTCGAGGCGACCCTGCGGGCGGGCACCACCGTCCGCTTCACCGACGACCTGTCGGGCCTGCCGGTCACGGTGGCCTGGGGCACCCGCGACCGGATCCTCGTGCGCCGCCAGGGCATCCGGGCCAAGCAGCTCATCCCGCACGCCCGGCTGGTGCGGCTGCCCGGCTGCGGCCACTGCCCGATGAACGACGACCCGGCGCTGGTCGCGCGGGTCATCCTGGACGGCAGCCGCTGAGGACCGCTGACCGCCCTGCCGCCGACTGGAGTTCACTTCCGGTTCGTGTGCGCGCCGCGGCGCCCCAGTTAGGTGTGGCTCTGCACACTGGCCGGATCCCGTCCCTGGAGGCGCAGCCATGTCCCACCGTCCGCTCCCCGGTCGCCGCAGCGTTCTGCGCGGCTCCCTCGCCGCGTCGGCGGCCCTGACCCTCCCCGTGGGCCTCGGCGCGGCCCCGGCGTTCGCCCGTTCCGGACGGCCCACGGCGGGCTGGGGCGTGCAGACCGGTGACGTGACCGCCGACTCCGGTCTGGTCTGGGTGCGTTCGGACCGGCCGGCCCGGATGATCGTGGAGACCTCGGCCACCGAGTCGTTCCGCGACGCGCGCCGGTGGCACGGCCCGCTGCTGGGCGCCGGCACGAACTTCACCGGCACCACCCGGCTGCACGGCCTGCCCTCCGGCGAGCAGATCCACTACCGGGTGCTGCTCGCCGACCCGGACGACCCGCGCCGCACCGGCGAGCCCGTGACCGGCACCTTCCGCACGGTCTCCCGGCACCGCCGGGACGGCGTGCGCTTCCTGTGGTCGGGCGACCTGGCGGGCCAGGGCTGGGGCATCAACCCCGACCTCGGCGGCTACCGCATCTACGACGCGATGGCGAAGCTGGACCCCGACTTCTTCCTGTGCAGCGGCGACAACATCTACGCCGACGGCCCCATCACCGCCACCCAGGCGCTGCCCGACGGCGGCACCTGGCGGAACATCACCACGGAGGAGAAGTCCAAGGTCGCCGAGACCCTCGCCGAGTACCGGGGCAACTTCCGCTACAACCTGCTCGACGCCCACCTGCGCCGGTTCAACGCCCAGGTGCCGTCGGTCATCCAGTGGGACGACCACGAGGTGCGCAACAACTGGTACCCGGGCGAGGTGATCGCCTCCTCCGACACCCGCTACACCGAGAAGAGCATCGACGTCCTCGCCGCGCGCGCCCGGCGGGCGTTCAGCGAGTACTTCCCCCTGTCCACGCTGCGACCGGGCGCGCAGGAGGGCCGGGTCTACCGGGTGCTCCACCAGGGCCCGCTGCTGGACGTGTTCGTGCTCGACATGCGGACCTACCGCAACGCCAACTCCGCCGACGACCAGACCGTGGACCCGCAGGGCATCCTCGGCCGGGAGCAGCTGGAGTGGCTCAAGCGGGAGCTGGCCCGGTCGCGCGCGGTGTGGAAGGTGATCGCCGCCGACATGCCGCTCGGCCTGGTCGTACCGGACCCGATGGAGAACAAGCCGAACTTCGAGGCGGTCGCCCAGGGCGACCCCGGCGCCCCGCTCGGCCGTGAGCTGCAGATCGCCGAACTGCTGCGGTTCATCAAGCACCGGCGGATCACCGGCACGCTGTGGCTGACGGCGGACGTGCACCACACCTCCGCCCAGCACTACCAGCCGTCCCGGGCCGCGTTCACCGACTTCGAGCCGTTCTGGGAGTTCGTCTCCGGACCGCTGAACGCCGGCGCGTTCCCGGCCAGCGCGCTGGACGCCACGTTCGGTCCGGAGCGGGTGTTCGTGAAGGCGCCGACCGCGTCGAACGTCTCGCCCGCGGGCGGGTACCAGTTCTTCGGCGAGGTCGACATCGACGGGGACAGCGGCGAGCTGACGGTACGGCTGCGGGAGCAGGACGGCACGGTGCTGTTCACGCAGACCCTTCAGCCGGGCCGGGTCGGCCAGTAGGCGGTCCCGGCGGGCGCATGCGACGGTGTGCGAGGTGCTCCGGCACGCCCGCGGCGTCGAGGTGGCCGCCCGCCCCGGACCGCCGCGCCCGCGCCCCCCCCCCCGGCCGCATCCGCTTCCGCCCCCCGTCCCCCGTCCCCCGTCCCCCCGACAATAGAAAATGCAACAAAAAGGACGGAAGCATGCTTTACCCATCGGTCACAATCAGTTCGTGATCACGCAACACCGTTCCTTCACAGTGGCTGCATGACTCCAGAGATGCCTGATGTGACTCGGGCCAAGCACGGCCGGCCCGTGCACCACTGGCGGCGCGACGTCGTCGAACTCGCCGCGCTGTTCACCGCCGTGGCCGTGGCCGACGCGGTCGCCAACCTGATCGGCCACGGGCCCGACGGCCCGGCCCTGCTGATGATCTCGGCCATCGTGCTGGCCGCGACGGCAGGCTTCCACGTGTGGTGGTCACGCCGCCACGGACACGCGCCCCCGGTGAGCGATACCGGTGCCCGGCGTGCCGCCGCGACGCGGCAGGCCGGGCCCTCCGAGGAGCCCGCCGCCGAGGCCGCGGGCGCGCTGTGGCGGATGCGGACGACGGTGAAGGACGAGCCGGGGTCCCTGGCCGCCCTGTGCACGGCGCTCGCCGAGCGGCGGGTGGACATCCTGAGCCTGCAGACGCATCCGCTGGCCGACGGCGCCGTGGACGAGTTCCTGCTGCGGGCGCCGGGCGCGCTCGCGGCGGCCGAGATCACCCGGGCGGTCGCGCTGGCCGGGGGCGCGGACACGTGGATCGAGCGGGCCGACGCCCATGACCTGGTCGACGCGCCCACCCGGGTGCTCGGACTGGCCGCCCGCACCGCCCTGGACACCGCGGAACTGCCGCTCGCGCTGCGCCAGTTGCTGGGCCGCTGCACGATCCGGACGCTGCCCGGCACGCCGGCCGGGGGCGGCCGGGGTCCGGAGCCGGTGCCGATCGAGGGAACCCTGGAGGACACCGTGATGCGGCTGCCCTCGCCCGAGGGCGGTGTGCTCACCGTGGAGCGGCCGTATCTGCCGTTCACCCCGACCGAGTTCGCGCGGGCCCGGGCGCTCGTCGAACTGGACACCCGGCTCGGCCCCCGGATCCCCCGCGGTCACGATGTGCTGACCCTGCCCGAGGGCAACCACATCACCGTGCGCCGGGTCGACACCAAGGACCTGGCGGCGGCCCGGGCGATGCACGACCGGTGCTCGCCGCACACCCTCGCCCTGCGCTACCACGGCCCGGTCGGCGACGCGGACCGCTACCTGAACCACCTGCTCAGTCCCCGCTTCGGCCGGACGCTGGCCGCGCAGACCGCCTCCGGCCGGATCGTCGGCCTCGGGCATCTGCTGTGGGACGGCGACGAGACCGAGGTCGCGCTGCTGGTCGAGGACGACTGGCAGCAGCGGGGCGTCGGCGGCGAGCTGCTCGGCCGGCTGGTGGCGATGGCGGCGGAGGCCGGCTGCGACAGCGTGTACGCCGTGACGAAGGCGTCCAACACCGGCATGGTCGCCGCGATGCGGGGCCTCGGTCTGCCGCTGGACTACCAGGTGGAGGAGGGCACCCTGGTCATCACGGCCCGGCTGGACGCCACACCCGCCGTCACCTCACCTGGCGCCCAGCCGCCCCGCCTCGGCTGACGGTCCTCGCCGCCCCCTCGTTCCGCCGCTGTGGCCGCGTGCCGTCGCGGCGGAACGAGGGGGCCTCCTGGTCAGCGCACCGCCTCCCGCAGCGGAGTCACCCGGCGTTCGCGCGGGGCGCCCAGGGCCTGGTCCAGGTCGGACCACAGGTCGTCGACGTCCTCCAGGCCCACCGACAACCGCAGCAGCCGGTCGCTCACCCCGGCCCCGCGGCGGTCCTCGGCGTCCACGATGCGGTGGCTGATGGAGGCCGGGTGCTGGATGAGCGTGTCGACGCTGCCCAGGCTCACCGCGGGGGTGACGAGCCGGACCCGGGAGATCACCTCGTGCGGGTCGCCGTGCACCTCGAACGCGATCATCGCGCCGCCGAGCCGCGGGTAGCGGACCCGGGCCACGCGCGGGTCGGCGGCGAGCCGGCGGGCCAGTTCGGCGGCGTTCGCGGAGGCGGCCCGCACCCGCACCGGGAGCGTGGACAGCCCCCGCAGCAGCAGGTAGCCGGCGAGCGGGTGCAGGACTCCCCCGGTGGCGAACCGTATCTGCCGCAGCCGGCCCGCGAACTCCTCGTCGCAGGCGACCACCCCGGCCAGCACGTCGCCATGGCCGCCCAGGTACTTGGTGGCGCTGTGCAGCACCAGCCGGGCGCCGTGCTCGGCCGGGCGTTGCAGCACAGGTGTGGCGAAGGTGTTGTCGGCGAGCAGCGGCACCGAACCGCAGGCGTGCGCGACGGCCCGCAGGTCCAGTTCGGCGAGGGTCGGATTGGCCGGGGACTCGACCATCACCAGACCGGTGTCCGGGCGCAGCGCGTCGGCGATGCCGGCCGGGTCGGTCCACGTGACCTCGGTGCCGAGGAGCCCGGCGGTGAGCAGATGGTCGCTGCATCCGTACAGCGGCCGTACGGCGACGACGTGGCGCAGTCCCATGGCGGAGCGAGCCAGCAGCACGGCGCTGAGCGCGGCCATGCCGCTGGCGAAGGCGACGGCGGACTCGGTGCCCTCCAGCCGGGCGAGCGCGGTCTCGAAGCGGGCGACGGTCGGGTTGCCGAGGCGGCCGTAGACGGGCGGTCCGGCCGGGTCGGCGCCGTCGGTGGCGAAGGCGTCGATGCGGGCGGCCTCGGCGCGGCTGTCGTAGGAGGGGTAGGTGGTGGACAGGTCGATCGGCGGGGCGTGCAGGCCCTGGCGGGCGAGGTCGTCGCGGCCGGCGTGCACGGCCTCGGTGGCCAGCGCTCTCGATGCGGTGCGTACGTCGTCGTAGGCACTCGTGCTCGATGTGTCCATGCCCGGAAGGGTGAACATCACGCGGTTCCCGGGGGCCGGGGGCCGTGCTACGTTCGGCCGGTGGCCGAATCTGTCGTACTGGATCCGGTCGATCTGCATCTGCTGCGGCTGTTGCAGAACGACGCCCGGACCACCTACCGCGATCTCGCCGCGCAGGTGGGCGTGGCGCCGTCGACCTGTCTGGACCGGGTGACCCGGCTGCGCCGCTCGGGCGTGATCCTCGGGCACCGGCTGCGGCTCGATCCGGCCAAGCTCGGGCGCGGCCTCCAGGCACTGCTGTCGGTGCAGGTGCGGCCGCACCGGCGGGAGCTGGTGGGACCGTTCGTGGAGCGGATCCGGGCGCTGCCGGAGGCGCGGTCGGTGTTCCATCTGACGGGGCCCGACGACTACCTGGTGCACGTGGCCGTCGCGGACATGGCCGATCTCCAGCGGCTGGTGCTGGACGAGTTCACGGCGCGGCGCGAGGTGGCCCGGGTGGAGACCCGGCTGATCTTCCAGCAGTGGGAGTGCGGGCCGCTGCTGCCGCCCGGCCACGCCCAGAGCTGAATCCCGGCGAACCCGGATGACGCGGCGATCGTCCTCGTACGAGGATGGGCCGCATGTCTGATACCCAGAGCCCGCTGCCCCGTCAGGTCGCCGACGCCTATGTGGACGACCTCGTCTCCCTCGACCCGGTCATCGGTACGTACCTCGGCGTGAAGGAGAGTTCGAGCAGGCTGCCCGACTACTCGCCGGCCGGTCGGGAGGCCCTGGCCGAGCTGGCACGCACCACCCTCGCGAAGCTGGACGAGGCCGAGCGGCGGCCCGGCGCGGACAGTGACGCCGAGCGGCGCTGCGCGCGGCTGCTGCGGGAGCGGCTGACCGCCGAGATCGCCGTGCACGAGGCGGACGAGCACCTGCGGGCGATCGGCAACATGAGCACGCCGGGCCACTCGGTGCGGGACATCTTCACGGTCACCCCGGCGGACACGGAGGAGGACTGGGCGGCGATAGCGGAGCGCCTGCGCGCGGTGCCCGGCGCGCTCGCGGGTTATCGCGCGTCGCTCGAACTGGGCCTGGAGCGCAAGCTGTTCGCCGCTCCCCGGCCGACCGCCACGTACATCGGCCAGCTCACCGAGTGGACGGACACGGACGGCACGGGCCGCGGCTGGTACGAGGACTTCGCCGCCGCGGGTCCGCAGGCGCTGCGCGCGGAGCTGGACGAGGCGGCTCGTGCCGCGACCGGCGCCCTGGTGGAGCTGCGGGACTGGCTGCGGGACGTGTACGCGCCGGCGATCGAGGGCGCCCCGAACGTGGTCGGCCGGGAGCGGTACGCGCGCATGGCCCGCTACTTCAACGGCACGGACCTGGACCTGGACGAGGCGTACGCGTACGGCTGGGCGGAGTTCCACCGCATCCTCGGCGAGATGAGGACGGAGGCGGAGAAGATCCTGCCCGGCGCGGAGACGCCCTGGGTGGCGCTCGCGCACCTGGACGAGCACGGCCGGCACATCGAGGGTGTGGACGAGGTCCGGGAGTGGCTCCAGGGCCTGATGGACAGGGCGATCGAGGAGCTGGACGGGACGCACTTCGAACTGGCCGAGCGGGTGCGGAGGGTGGAGTCGCGCATCGCCCCGCCCGGCGGTGCGGCGGCTCCGTACTACACGGCCCCGTCCGAGGACTTCTCCCGGCCCGGCCGCACCTGGCTGCCCACGATGGGCCAGACCCGCTTCCCGGTCTACGACCTGGTCTCGACCTGGTACCACGAGGGCGTGCCCGGCCACCACCTCCAGCTCGCGCAGTGGGCGCACGTGGCCGAGAACCTCTCCCGCTACCAGGCGACGGTCGGCGGGGTCAGCGCCAACGTGGAGGGCTGGGCGCTGTACGCGGAGCGGCTCATGGACGAACTCGGGTACCTGACGGGCCCGGAGGAGCGGCTCGGCTACCTGGACGCGCAGATGATGCGGGCGGCCCGGGTGATCGTGGACATCGGCATGCACCTGGAGCTGCGGATCCCGGCGGACTCGCCGTTCCACCCCGGTGAGCGGTGGACGCCGGAGCTGGCCGAGGAGTTCTTCGGCGCGCACAGCAGCCGCCCGGCGGACTTCGTGGAGAGCGAGCTGACCCGGTACCTGACGATCCCGGGCCAGGCGATCGGCTACAAGCTCGGGGAGCGGGCGTGGCTGCTCGGCCGGGAGAAGGCGCGCGAGCGGCACGGCGACGCGTTCGACCTGAAGGCCTGGCACATGGCGGCGCTGTCGCAGGGCTCCCTGGGCCTGGACGACCTGGTGGACGAGCTGTCCCGGCTGTGACCGCCCGCGCCGTCCGGCCGTGACGGCCCGGGCCGCCCTGCCGTGACCGCCCGCGTCACCGCCGGAAGCCGCCTTCCGAGGTGATGACCTGCCCCGTGATCCAGCCCGCCTCGTCGGTGGCCAGCCAGGCGATGAGGCGGGCCGGGTCGTCGGGGGTGCCCCAGCGTCCCGAGGGGAACCGCGCGGCGACGGCCGCGTGGACCTCTCCGGTGGCGTACCCGGTGTCGACCGGGCCGGGGTTGACGGCGTTCACCGTGATCCCCCGTCCGGCGAGCGCCGTGGACAGGGAGCGGGTGACGGAGGCGAGGGCGCCCTTCTGGAGGGCGTAGGCGATCTCGCCCGGCATGCCGCCGCCGAGGTCCTGCCCGGACGTCATCAGCACCACGCGTCCGCCGGTGGTGCCCGGCGGCAGTGCGGCGCGCGCACGGGCGTACGCCTGGACGAGCAGCAGCACCGAGCGGGTGTCCACGGCCCAGTGGGCGTCGAGCATCGCGGCGTCGATGTCGTCCAGGGTGCCGTCGGAGCCGCTGAGGGCGTGGCCCGCGACGAGGATGTCCAGGCGGCCGAACTCCTCGATCACGGTGTCGACCAGCCGGGCCGGTTCCGTCGGGTCCGCCAGGTCACCGGGGCCGGACGCGACCCGCGCACCGGGGTCGCCGAGCGCCTCGCGCACGGAGTCGGCGACGGCGTCGGGGCTGTCGGCGCCCCAGGGCATCGCGGCGTCGTGCGGCACGTGGTGGTGCAGGTACACGCCGGCACCGTAGGCGGCCAGCCGCCGGGCCACGGCGTGCCCGATCCCGGCCCGCCGGCTCGCGCCGGTGACGAGTGCGGTACGGCCGCGCAGCGGCAGGGGGTCGCGGCGCAGTGCGGCCAAGGTCGGCTGCGGTGGTGTGGGCATGGGCGCACACCCTAGGCAGGACGGCTCGGCGCCGCGAGCGGATTTCCCGATCGGCCGTACGGCCGCCCTCCGGTGGCGCGGGCGGGAGGCGGGCGGCTAGCTGGTGCCGGGGGCCGATGCGGAAGGCGGGCCGGGCATGCAGGAGATGGGGCCGGGGCAGCAGGCGCTGCGGACACCGCGCGCCGCGGGGCTGGCCGGAGTCGTCTTCGCGCTGCTCCTGGCGGCGGTGATCGTCCTGTTCAGGCTGGGGATCCCGGAAGCGGGCGACACGGTCGCCCCGGAGGGTCTCACGGACTCCGCGCGGCGCCGGGCGCTGCGCGCGGCTCTCGCCCTGGTGCCGTTCGCCGGCATCTTCTTCCTGTGGTTCATCGGTTCCATCCGCACGCACGTCGGCGCGGGCGAGGACAAGTTCCTCGCGACCGTGTTCCTGGGCAGCGGGCTGGTGTTCACGGCCACCATGTTCGGCGCCGCCGCGGCGGCGAGCGCCCTGCTCGCGGTGTCCCACCCGGCCGGCCTGCCACCGGCGCCGGCCACCTGGGACTTCGGCCGCCACTTCGCGTACACGCTGATGACGGAGTACGCCACGCGGATGGCGGCCGTCTTCGTGTCCTCCCTGTCGGTCCTCGGCCGCCGCCTCGGTGTGCTGCCGCGCCCGCTCACGGTCCTGGGCTTCCTCACCGCCCTGACGCTGCTCTTCGTGTCGTCCAACGTGCCCTGGGCGGAACTCGTCTTTCCGGCCTGGTCGCTGCTGCTCAGCGTGCACATCCTCGTGGCGGGCAGCCATGACCGGCTCCGGCCCGCCGCGGCCGGATGACGCACGGCCGCCGGGCCCTCACTCGATCGGCGTGCCCGGCGCGCGGTCACCCCGCGGGGGCTCGCATGCTGGCGGGCGGGGGACGACCGCCGTCCGGAGCCGTGCGCGCGCACCGCGTGCGGCGTCCGGACCTGGCCACCGGAAGGGCGGACCGTCGATGAGGCTCGTCGTCGATCTCAACAAGTGCCAGGGATACGCGCAGTGCGCGTTCCTCGCACCCGACGTCTTCGCCATGCACGGCGAGGAGGCGCTGATCTACAACCCGCGCGCGGACGAGGAGCAGCGGGAGCGGGTGGCGCGTGCCGTGGCCGCGTGTCCCGTGCAGGCGATCACCGCCGACGGACCGGATCGCACGGGAGAGGCGCGGGAGGCGACCGATGGCCGCTGACTACGTGGAGTGGCTCAGGCGCGAGGGGCGGATCGTGATCGTGGGCGCCTCGCTGGCCGGCCTGCGGGCCGCCGAGACGCTGCGCGCGGAGGGGTTCGCCGGTGAGCTGACCCTGATCGGTGACGAGCCCCACGAGCCGTACGACCGGCCGCCGCTGTCGAAGTCGGTGCTGCTGGGCAAGGCGTCCCCGCACCACACCGAGCTGCCGCACCGCCGGGAGATCGACGCCAAGTGGCGCCTCGGCGTGGCGGCGACCGGCCTGGACCTGACGGCCAAGCGGGTCCGGCTGGCCGACGGGGACGAGGTGGAGTACGACCGGCTGCTCATCGCGACCGGCGTGCGGGCCCGGCCGTGGCCGAAGGAGGAGGAGGCCCGGCTGGACGGCGTCTGCCTGCTGCGCACGCGGGAGGACGCGGCGGACCTGTACCGGCGGCTGAAGGCGGGGCCGCGCAGGGTGTTCGTCATCGGTGCCGGGTTCGCCGGTTCGGAGGTCGCCTCGGCGTGCCGGGAGATGGACCTCCCCGTGACGGTGGCGGAGCGTGCGGGCGCGCCGCTGGTGGGCGCGCTCGGCGGGGTCGTCGGCGCGGTCGCGGCGGACCTCCAGACCGAGAACGGCGTGGATCTGCGCACCCATGTCACGGTGACCGCGCTGGAGGGCGACGCGGTCGGCAGGGTGCGGGCCGTCCATCTGTCGGACGAGAGCGTGGTCGAGGCCGACGTGGTCGTGGTGTCGCTGGGTTCGCTGCGGAACACCGAGTGGCTGACCGGGTCGGGGCTCGGTGCCGGGCCCCGGGGCATCGCCTGCGACGCGGGCTGCCGGGCCTTCGACTTCCGGGGCATCGTCACGGACGACGTCTTCGTGGCGGGCGATGTGGCGCGCTCCCCGCACGCCCTCTTCGGGTACCAGTTCCTGTCGCTGGAGCACTGGGGCAACGCCGTCGCCCAGGCGGAGACCGCCGCGCACAACATGATCTGCCACGGCGCCGACCGGCGGCCGCACCTGTGGATGCCCGCCTTCTGGTCGTCGATGTTCGGTGTGAACATCAAGTCGGTCGGGGTGCCGCCCATGGGCGAGCAGCTCATGATCACGCAGGGCTCGCTGGCCGAGCGCCGGTTCGTCGGGGTCTACGGCTACCAGGGCCGGATCGTGGCCGCCGTGACCTTCGACAACACGCGCTGGCTGGAGTTCTACCAGCGGCAGATCGAGCGGGGCGCGCCGTTCCCGGTGGAGTACCCGACGATGGACCGGCGTCCCGAGGGCCGCCAGCCGGTGCCGGCCCAGTTCCCGGACCCGTCCCTGCCGACGCACGGCGCCATGGTCACCCTCAGCGGTTACTCGCCGGCCGACCAGCAGCTGATCTTCCACCCCGCCCGCCACTGACCCCTGCCACGGCCCCGACGCCCAAGGACCCGCCATGCCGCACGCCTCGCTCGCGCGCCAGATCACCGACTACGCCAACCGCGCCAACCCGTACCCCGTCTACGAGGAACTCCGCCGGACGCCGGTGCTCCACGAGGAGGAGGGAGGCCCGTACATCATCAGCTCGTACTACGACATCAAGGCTCTCCTCCACGATCCGCGGATCAGCTCCGACGCCGCCAACCTGGCCGCCGCCGGGGACGACGAGCTGGACCAGACCGAGGAGACGGCAGGACTGCCGCCCTCGTTCCTGCGTCTGGACCCGCCCGAGCACGACCGGCTGCGGCGCATCGCCAACAGCGCCTTCGGACCGCCGCACCGGCCGCGGCGGATCGAGAACATGCGCGGCGAGATGCGGAAGATCGTCACCGAGCTCATCGACGGGTTCGGCGACGCGCGCCAGGTCGACCTGGTCGACCAGTTCGCCTACCCGTTCCCCGTGACGGTGATCTGCCGGCTGCTCGGGGTTCCCCGGGAGGACGAACCCCGGTTCCGCACCTGGGTCGACCCGCTGGTCGCGGGCCTCGACCCGGCGGCCGGCCCCGCCGGGGACACCGACACCCAGAAGACGGCGCGGGAAGCCCGTATGCAGCTCGGCATGTACCTGGCCGGGCTGGTCGAGGAGCGCACCAAGGAACCGCGGGACGACCTGTTGTCCGACCTGGTGGCCAGCCGGGGCCCGGACGGCTCCCTGTCGATGATGGAGGTGCTCAGCACCTCGGTGCTGCTGCTGATCGCCGGCCACGAGACGACCGTCAACCTGATCACCAACGGCATGCTCACCCTGCTGCGCCACCCGGAGATCCTCCGGCGGCTCCGGGAGGACCCCGGCCTGTCGGTCAACATCGTGGAGGAGCTGCTCCGGTACGAACCGCCGGTGCAGATGCTGCCGCAGCGCACCTGCATCGCCGACATCGAGGTGCGCGGGGTCACGATTCCCAAGGGCTCGCGGATCTGGCTGGTCCTCGCGGCGGGCAACCGCGATCCGGAGCGGTTCAAGGACCCGGAGCGCTTCGACCCGGACCGCGGCGACATCCAGCACCTCGGTTTCGGCAGCGGCATCCACAGCTGTTTCGGCGCCCCGCTGGCCCGTCTGGAGGCGCAGATCGCGCTGTCCGAGCTGGCCCGGCGGCTGGAGGGCCCCCGCCTGGTCGAGGACCCGCCGCCCTACCGGCACAACGCCGTACTGCGCGGCCCCCGGCACCTGAACGTCGCCTTCGACGACCTGCGCTGATCCCGCCCGCTCATCTCGCGACTTCCGCCGGCAGCACCACGCAGACCTCGTAGCCGCCGTCGCTCGTCGGGCCCGCGGTCATGGTGCCGCCGAGGAGTTCGGCGCGCTGGCGCAGACCGATGAGGCCGTGGTGGGCACCGGGCAGCGGCAGCGGCGGCTGGGTCGGCGCGGTGTTGGTGACCCGGACCCGGACCGAGCCTTCGGCGTGCAGCAGGTCGATGCGCGCCTTGGCGCCTGGAGCGTGTTTGCGGGTGTTGGTCAGCGCTTCCTGGACCGTGCGGTAGACCGCTCGCTGGACGGTGGCCGGAAGCCCCTCGGGCAGGTCCGTCTTCAACTCGGTCTCGATGCCGCAGCTGTCGGCCAGCCGCTGGATGTCGGTGAGCGCCGGCTGCGGCGTCAGCTCCGTGGGGTGGCCGCCGGAGGCACGCAGGACGCCGACCATGTGGCGCAGCTCGTCCAGCGTCTGCACGCTCAGCCGCCGGATCGTCGCGGCGGCCTCCTTGGTGTCCGCGTCCTCCGCGCCGACCTGGAGCGCTCCGGCGCGCACGGCGATCAGGCTGACCTGGTGGGAGACGACATCGTGCATCTCCCGCGCCAGCTGGGCGCGCTCCTTGGCCAGGACGGCCTGGGCCGTCAGCAGCTGCTGGTGGTCGCGCGCCTCCGAGATCTCGGTCAGTCGGAGCGACAGGTCGCGCCGGGTCCGCACCAGCTGCCCGAGGAACACGGCGGCGGCCGCGGTGGCGGCGCTGTAGCCGAACGGGATCAGCCTGCTGAGCGCGGTCAGATCGAAGTTCGGTGACGGCAGGGCCGTCGTGTCGCAGAACGCGAAGGCCAGGACGCACAGGAGCAGCAGCGTCCGGGGGCGGCTGAGGGAAGCGAGGGTGTACAGCGCGGCCAGGCAGGCGACGACCGAGTCGGACAGCAGGACGGCCGGGAGGGTCAGCAGGAAGGTGAGCAGCGGCAGGCGCCGGCGCAGCAGCAGGACGACGACGGCGGCCAGGGCACACGCCATCCGCAACGGCTCGGCGATGTCCCAGTGGGCCCACACGTCGAGGAGGGCCATGGCGATCGCCACGCCGTCCAGCAGCAGCGGGGACGGACGGCGTTTCATCCGGTTCCCTCCGCGAGGAGGCCGGCCCGCTGGGCGAAGAGGGCGGCCTGGACCCTGCCGCTGACCTGCAGCTTGGTGAGGATCGCGCTGACGTGGTCCTTGACCGTCCCGGTGCTCAGGTGCATCCGGGTCGCGATCTCGGCGTTCGAGAGGCCCTCGGCGATGAGGACGAGCACCTCACGCTCCCGGCCGGTGAGCCGGTCGAGGGCCTTGGGCGGGCGCTCCGGCGTGCCGGCGCTGAGGTAGCCGTCCACCACCGTGCGGGTGACCTTGGGCGACAGCACCGTGCCGCCGCGGGCCAGGTTCTGCACCGCCAGCGGCAGCGCGTCGGGATCGGTGTCCTTGAGGAGGAATCCGGCGGCGCCCGAGCGCAGTGCCGTTTCCACGTACTCGTCCATGTCGAACGTGGTCAGCATGGCGACCACGGGCGGCTCCCGCAGGCGACGGATCTCGCCGAGGACGGTGAGCCCGTCCACGTCCGGCATGCGGATGTCCAGCAGCACGACGTCGGGGCGCTTCTCGCGCACCGCCCGCATCGCCTCGCCGCCGGACACCGCCCCGACGACCTCGATTCCGTCGGCGGCGGCCAGGATGCGCTGGAAGCCCGTGCGGATCAGGGCTTCGTCGTCGACCACCAGTACCCGGATCACGTGCGCTCCAGCCTGTACGGAACCACTGTCCGATTCGTACCACGCCCGGGGCGGCTTCGCCGCTGGGCGCCGTACGGACAGGCGCCACGGCCCTGAGGGCCGTGGCCGTGATCACGCGGTGGGCGCGTCCCCGGGCCGCCTCAGGGCCGGCCGGTGAGGCACATGCGCCGTCGCGCGGTGGGCATGGCCAGCACCGCGACCGCGGGGACGCCGTCGGCCGGCTGCCGGCGCCGGCGGGCGGTCAGCCGGTCGGACCGGGTGCTCCAGCGGCCGTCGCTCAGCGTCAGCGTGACCGCGGACGCGGGCGATACCTGGAGGTGCCGGAAGGAGCGGGCGGGTACGGACAGGGCGTGGACCAGCGCGGCTCTGATGACGGACTCCTCGGCGATCGCGAGGACGCCTCCCGTGTCGGCGGGCAGGGTGTCCAGCCAGGCCGCGGTCCGCCGGCACAGTTCGCGGACGGTCTCGCCGCCGTGCGGCGCGGCATCGGGGTCCGTCAGCCAGCGGGACAGGCCATGGGGGTCCACGGCCGCGACGTCCTGGGGTGTACGGCCGACCCAGGTGCCGTGGTCCAGGTCCCGCAGGGCGTACTCGGGGGTGGCCGCGACGGCGAGAGCCTCGGCGGTCTGCGCGCAGCGGGCGGACGGCCCCCGCAGGGCCAGCGCGTACGGCGGAAGGGCCGCTCTCATGGCTGCCAGCTCGCGCCGGCGGTGCTCGCTCACGGCACCGTCCCCGAGGACCCGGCCGAGGCCGCCCTCCGCGGTGGTCGCGCAGATCATCGTCAGTCGCACCGTCACTGTCCGACCTCCTTCTCCGATCGGGAGGGCCACACGGCCGGCGGACCAGCCGGGGCAGAGCCGTTTCCCTTGGTCACAAGGTTCCAGGAAAGGTGCACCGTCAACCTCCGGCAGGTGGCCGGACCACCCCCGCCGGTCGGCGGGTCCTCCGCCGGCCTACCCCTGGAGCGTGACGAGGTCGCACTGGTACCAGGTGCCCGGCTTGCCGCCGAGGTCGGCCGGGTCGGCCGGTCCGATCGGCACGAACCCCGACTTGGTCAGCACGCGGTGGGACGCGACGTTCTGGTGGCTGGTGGCCGCCCGCAGGACGCGCAGTCCGTGCCGGCGCGCCGCCAGGCGGCACAGCTCCCGCACGTTCTCGGTGGCCACGCCCCGCCCGGCGACGTGCTCGGCGACCCGGTAGCCGAGTTCCGCGGTGCGGTGGTCGATGTTGACCAGGTTGAACCGGCCGAGCACCGACCCGTCCTCGTCGAGGAGCACGTAGAAGGCGCAGCTGCCGGCCTCCTGCTCGGCCAGCAGGGCGTTGTAGCGGTCGGTGAACTGCTCGAAGTACTCGTCGCCACGGTCGGAGACGAAGGCGGCGAAGTAGGCGCGGTTCGACAGCTCGAAGTCGAGGACCGCGGGGGCGTGGCTGGCGTGCAGCCGCTTCAGCTCGGGCACTGCCCGACTGTACCCGGACGCGGTGCCGGGACCACCTGTGTTGCGCCGACCGACCGACTACGGCGCGGCGCGAGGGCGCCCCTCAGCAGCCGCACTCACCCGCCACGGGCGCCGTCAGCGGGTCGGCGTCCCGGCGCGCCGGACCCTGCCAGGTCTCGTAGGGGAAGCCCTCGCGGGCCCAGTACTCGAAGCCGCCGAGCAGCTCCTTGACCCGGTAGCCGCGTTCGGCCAGGGCCAGGGCGGCGCGGGTGGCCCCGTTGCAGCCGGGGCCCCAGCAGTACGTCACCACCGGCACGTTCGGGTCGAGGAGCTGTGCGGCCTGCTCGGGGATGAGCGCGGTCGGCAGGTGGATCGCGCCGGGGATGTGGCCCTGGTCCCAGGACTCGGTGGAGCGCGAGTCCACGAGGACGAAGCCGGGGTCGCCGCCGGCCGCGAGCGCGGCGGCGACGTCGGAGACGTCGGCGTGGAAGGCGAGGCTCGCCCGGAAGTAGGCGGCGGCCTCCGCGGGAGCGGCCGGGGCGACGCGCAGGACGGGGTTCTCGGAAGCGGTGTCGATCATGAGGGGAAATCTACGGTCCCCGGGCCGCCGCCTGAAGGAGCGATCCCCGGCCCTGCCCTTGCCCGGCCGGGGATTCCCCTGCTATCCATCCGGGATGACCGTGCATTCCCCGGACGCCACCGACTGGCGCATCCTCGACGTCCTCCAGCGCGACGGACGGGCCAGCTACGCCGAGCTGGCGCGGGCCGTGTCCATGTCGCCGAGCGCCGTCACCGAGCGGGTCCGGCGGCTGGAGGAGGCCGGCGTGATCCAGGGGTACGCGGCGGTGGTCGACCCCGAGCGGCTGGGCCTGCCGATCCTGGCGTTCGTGCGGCTGCGCTACCCGAACGGCAACTACAAGCCGTTCCACGACCTGGTCGCGGCGACGCCCGAGATCCTGGAGGCACACCACGTCACGGGCGACGACTGCTTCGTCATCAAGGTCGCCGCGCGGTCGATGTCCCACCTGGAGGAGGTCTCGGGACGGATCGGCGCGCTGGGCTCGGTGACCACCAGCGTCGTGTACTCCTCACCCCTGCCCCGGCGAGCCCTGGGACGCTAGGGGGCTTCTCACGCCGCCGACCGGGCCTACGGCGAGGGCGTCGCGCCGGGCCGCCGTCGGCCCGATGGCAAGCTGTCGAGCGGGCGGACGAAGGTGCTCGTCGTCGACACCGCGGACGTGAACCGCGTCATCCCGTTGGTCCCGGTAGGAAAGAGCCGGCCCCTTGATCACTGTGCAGTTCACCGTACGGCCCGGCCAGGGGCCGGCGAGCGGCTTCGATCTCGGTGACATGAGCGTCGCCGGGGATCTCGGCACGGCCGACTCGGCCGGTCACATCCCCGACCAGGGCATGATGATCCACCTCTCGGTCGTCCAGTTGCTGGACGGGCTGGCCGAGTTCTTGGGGGGCACCGCCCCCGTGTTCAGCTTCACCGGTGCCGACACCTCGTTCGGTCTTGTCGTGAGACGGACGAAGGACGGTCTTTCGGTCGCCGACAAGAAGGGTGTCGTCGCTCGTACGACGCCTGCGGAACTCGCCTTTGCCGTGCTGTGTGCGGCGGAGGACCTGGATCTTCCCCGGGGAGACCCGGTCGCCTCCGACCGGGAAGCTGCCCTCGCCGCGTTTCGCCCCCTCGTACCAGGCCGGGCGGGGTGAGGTCAGGGATCCGGGAGGACGTATCGCCGTATTGAGTGTCCCCGCAAGCACGGAGTTCCCTCCGCTCGAAACCGAAGTGTGGGGCACCAGCACGGCCTGGGCCGGCGAACGCAGCCGTCCCAGGCCCTTCAGGCGTGACATGATCCCCGCGTGCAGAGCCTCGGGGAGGGTGACGTCGGTCAGAGGAGACCGAGCAGTCGGTCCATGAGGAAGCGGACGAGACCGGAGACAGCGGCGCCGAGGATCACGTGGCGCACATCGTTGTCAGTCCGACGGCGCGTACGGGTACGAGACATGGTGGTGTCCTGACCTTGTGGCGGATAGGGCAGCCGGCCGGCTTGCTTTCCACCATCTGGGCATGCCGACCCTTCCCTCCGAGTTGCGACGACTTCTCCATCGGGACGCAGGACTGCCCAGTTCAGAGACGTATCCGAGGTCATATGGGCACGATGGTGCGATGAAACGCGACGGAGCGGGGGGCGGAGACGGCAGGCCCATGGGCGCCCGTAGGCTGATTGCCCGGCCGGTGGTGCCGCCGGGACCACTGCGCACGCTCAAAAGGCTCATCTACGAGGCCTACATCGCGGCCGGTGCGCCCACTCTGGACGCCATGGCACGAGCGATCGCCGCCGATGACGAGCTCAGCGCCAGTCCGGCTCGGGACACGATCCACCGCATCATCGGAGACGCGACAGCACCCGCCAAGCAGGCGGACGTCATCGCCTTGGTCACCGCGCTGACACGCATGGTGGGCGGCAACGGTCAGCAGGCCGGCCGAGAGGCCGCCGCACTGTGGACGCAGGTGCAGCTTGACGAGCCGCTCGGCCGTCCGGTGAGCGACATTGATCCCTACGACCTGGAAGTCCATCACGCGATCACCCTGCGAGGTGCTGTCGGCCTGCCGGCCTATGTGGAGCGTGGTCACGACATCGAATTGCGGCGCATCGTCGCCGAGGCGGTCGCGGGCAACAGCCGACTGGTGATGCTGGTTGGCACGTCGTCGTCGGGAAAGACCCGTGCCTGCTTCGAAGCCGTCCGGCGGCTTCCGGACGACTGGCGGTTGTGGCATCCCATCGACCCCGATCGACGCCAGGCTGCTCTTGAGGGCCTCCACAGGGTGGGCCCGAAGACCGTTGTCTGGCTCAATGAAGCGCACCACTATCTGCTGGACCCTGAACATGGCGAGCCGATCTCTGCCGCACTGCGCAGTCTGCTGGCCGACTCCACCCGGGCTCCTGTACTGATCCTGGGCACCATCTGGCCGGGCCCCGGATACTTCGACGACTTGCGGGAGACCCCTCAGCCGGCTGGCATGGGCCCGGACGGGCCAGTACCCGCGCGTCGTCCACCAGGACACAGGGATCCATACGGCCAGGCACGAGTCCTGCTCGCCGGGCGAGACCTACACGTCCCCACGGCCTTCACCCCTTCCCAGATTGCGGAGGTCCGCCGGTCGAAGGATCCGAGGCTCGTCACGGCCGCACACGCCGCTCAAGACGGCATGGTGACCCAGTACCTGGCCGCGGGATTCGAGTTGGTCAACATCTACAGCGAAGCCTCCCCGGGGGCCAGGGCCCTCCTCGACGCGGCGATCGACGCCCGCCGACTGGGCCACCCGCTCGGCCTCCCCCTCCCCTTCCTCGCCACGGCAGCCGAGGCCTACCTCACCGACACCGAATGGGATCTGCTGCCGGAGGACTGGGTCGAGCAGGCCTTGACGCAGCTCACCCGACCAGTGAAAGGAGCACGCGGCCCGCTCCACCGGCAGAAACGCCCTCGTGGCTCGGCCGGCTCACCGTCTGCCGCACGCAGTCAGACGTACAGGCTTGCCGACTTCCTGGTAGATCACTTCCGGGCGGCGCGCCGCGCGCAACCCATCCCTCCGTTGTTCTGGGAGGCCGCCATGCGGCACTGCGAGGGCGAAGCCGCACAGGATCTCGCATCGGCAGCCGTTGCCCGTGGGCTCACAGAGACGGCCTGCCGATTGTGGGCCAAGGCCGGCGAGCACAGGAAGATTGCCCAACTGCTCATAGATTCGGGCCGCCTGAACGAAGCCGTGCCGTGGCTTGAGCGGGCGCACCGGGGCGGGGATGCCCAGGCTGCCCGCTTGGCCGCCCAGGAGCTGGCACGCGCGGGCCGACTGGAGGAGGTGCCGCATTGGTGCGAGCGCACCCCAGGCATCGCCCCTGCACAGGCCCATGGGCGGATCGCCGAGACCCTGGCCGAGGCAGGACGGATCGATGCCGCACTACCGTGGTTCGAACGCGCCGCGGCGGGAGGAGACAGCGACAGCCTGCTGGCCGCGGCCGAGGCGCTGGCGGACAACGGCCGGCTGACGGAAGCACTTCGCTGGTTCCGGCGGGCCGCCGCATCTGGTGACGCCGACGCCTACGCAGCGGCGGTCGAGCGGCTATGGGATGCCGGGCGTTTGGCGGAAGCGCGGTCTTGGGTGGAACTCGCCGAGGAAGCCGGGTCTGCGGGAGGCCTTCGACTGTTGGTCGATGAGACGGCGAGAGCGGGTGGATCCGAGGGCGCGTCGCCCCAGGCGCCATCGGCTGCCACAGCCGGATCCGTCGACACTCCGCCGGATGAGAACCGGCTCACGCCCATCTGCCGGCTCGCGGAGGTCTCCGCCTGGGCAGCCCGCGCTGCTGCCAGGGCAGAAGCCCGGCCTTTGGCCACGGTTCGGCGCCTGGCGGACGCGGGCGAGGTGGACAAGGCGTTGGCATTGGCTGAAGAGGCCGCCGCAGCGGGCGATGCCGGCGCCCTGGTGTGGGGAGCCCAACGACTCGCGGACGAGGGCCGCTGGGCCGAGGCCTTCTCCTGGTGCGAGCGCGCTGTCGCGGCAGGCAGTGATCTCGCCGCGCACCTCGCCGTGATCAGCCTGCAGGAGCTTGGCCGCACCGCGGAAGCCGAACGGCTCGATCTCTACGGCTGGAGTACACGAGGAGGCATCGCTGCCGCCTGGCGGCTGGACGAGAGCTCGCTCCGCGAGGAGGACTGAGGACAGGCTGCCGCGCTCACTGGTGCACTCGGCGGTCGGACCCGCGCCGGGGCCGTGCACGAACCGTCAGACGCCCCGCTGCCGCAGTGTCGAGCCCGAGCGGTCCTTGATGATCTCCAGTTGGGCGTGGATCCGGCGGCGCAGGTCGGGGACGTGGCTGACGATGCCGACGCTGCGGTCGCGTTCGCGCAGGGAGTCGAGGACGTCGAGGACCTCGTCCAGGGTCTGGTCGTCGAGGCTGCCGAAGCCCTCGTCGATGAAGAGGGTGTCCAGGCGGACGCCGCCCGCCTCGTCGGTGACGACGTCGGCGAGGCCGAGCGCGAGCGCGAGGGAGGCGAAGAAGGTCTCGCCGCCGGACAGGGTCGCGGTGTCCCGTTCCCGTCCGGTCCAGGCGTCGACCACGTGCAATCCCAGCCCGGAGCGCCCGCGCCCGGTGCGGTCGTCGGAGTGGACGAGGGTGTAGCGGCCCGACGACATGCGCTGGAGGCGGACGGTCGCGGCGGCGGCGACCTGTTCGAGACGGGCCGCCAGGACGTACGACTCCAGGCGCATCCGGCGTTCGTTGTCGGCGGAGGTGCCCGCGGTGAGGGCGGCGAGCCGGGCCACCCGGTCGTACTCCTCGCGCAGCGGGCCGAGCCGCCGTACCGCCTGGGTGGCCCGCGCGGAGAGGCGGTCGAGCTGCGCGCAGCAGCGGGCGGCGGCATCGCGCGC
>NZ_JBEXKG010000084.1:0-34336 GCF_040609555.1 Streptomyces sp. NPDC004658 | reverse complement strand
GGGGCCAGCGCACCGCCACCGGCAGCAGCAGGGCCAGGGCGACGATCGCGGGGTAGCCCTGGCGGGCGTACATCGGCAGGAAGCCGAAGCCGAGGCAGGCCATCGTCGCGGCCGGGCGCCAGGGCGCCGGCAGCAGCCGCCACAGCACCACCGCGCCGACGATCAGCGCGAGCGTCGCCGCCGCCGTCGCCGGGGCTCCGCCGTGGCCCAGCCAGAGCAGGGGCGCGGTGAGCAGCGGGGTCAGCGGGGGATAGCCGTAGGTGAAGTCGTACCCGCCGTCCATGGTCGGCGTCAGCGCGACGCCCTTGGCGTGGAACAGCCAGGGCCAGGGCTGCTCGTACACCGGGTGCCCGGCGGCGATTTCCCGCGCGGCCTGCGTGGTGAGGAGCGCCTCGTCACCACCGCCGTGGTTCAGCGCCCAGGCGCACAGCGCGAGGATGACCGCGGTCACCAGCACCACCAGGTCCAGGCGGGCCAGCGAGCGCGTCCGGCGGACGGTGAGGGCGAGCACGCCGCTCACCAGGATCGAGGCGTAGCAGACCGAGATGACCCCCGCGAGGACCAGCTGGTGCGTGGCCGCCTGGGTCCACACCGAGCGCGTGCCGATGAACAGGCTCACGTCGGCGAGGAGCGTCAGCACGCGGTGCCACTGCGCGGGGCCGTCCGGTGCCGCCGCGCGGGCCCCCGGAACGGCGGACACCACCGACGATGTCCGCCGGCCGGGTGTCACCTGCTGTGTCTCTGCCAAGTGCACGGCACGCGACGCTAGCGGGAAGGGGTGAGCGGGGCACGGCGGCGGATGAAGAGTCGGGTATGAGCCCGGTAAGAAGCGGACGTATCCATACATCTGACGTGGAGTGTGACACGCGAGATACGGCCGGTCCGGTCGCGCACCGTGTCGTTGTTGGGCCGAACGGGTGACTTGGCGTAAGAATTGGCTGGTGCAGGGATTGAGCGCGAGTCAGGTCAGGGGGAGCCGGTGAGCCGTTACGACGTCACCGATGAACAGTGGGAAGGGCTCGCCCAGGTCGTGCCGCTGCGGGGCCGGGACGCCTGGCCGTCCGCGGTGGACCACCGCTCGCTGCCCGACGCCGAGACCGAGACCCGGCGCCGGTTCGTGGTCCTGCGCGTCAACGTCTTCGCGGACGCCCGGGAAGTCGCCGAGACCCTCATGGCCGGGGCTCCGGTGCTGCTCGACCTGTCGGGCGCGGAGGGCGACGTCGCCAAGCGCGTCCTCGACTTCAGCACGGGCGTCGTCTTCGGCCTGGGCAGCGGCATGCACCGGGTGGACCGGAACGTCTTCCTTCTCACCCCGCCCGGGACGGAGGTCAGCGGACTGATGGAGGGCGCGGCGATCTCGGGCGGCTGAGCCCCGCCCCACCGGCCGTGCGCGGCGCGCTGACGGCACGGTCGCGGCGGTGCGCGGTACGCCCGCCGCCGTCGGGTCCCCCGATCGTAGGAACGCCCCGGCAGTGAAACGGTTCGGCGTACGGGCGGAGGCCTACGGTCCGCATATGGCCGTGCCCTCCGTGTCCGCTGAGCCGCCGGCGGCCGACGCGTCCGCCGCCGTCCCCGTGCCGTCCCGTCCGCCCCTCGACATCCGCTCCCGGATCACCGAACTGCGGCTGTCGGCCTTCGCGGGCCACCGGCGGGCGGGGTTCCCGCTCGGCCCGGTCACCGTGTTCGCGGGACCCAGCGGGTCCGGCAAGACCACCGCGCTCGCGGCGTACGAGGCGCTGGCGCGGCTCGGCGGCGGCGCCCCGCTCGGGGAGGCGTTCCCCGACCCGGCCGCGTGCGTGCCGGAGCGGGCCCGCCCCGACGCCGAGGGGCGGCGGGGCTTCCGGATCGGCTGCACGGCCGACGGAGCCGAGGGCCCGGTCCGGCTCGACCTCGCCGTCCAGGCCGAACCGTACCTGCGGATCGTGGGGGAGCGGCTGACCGCGCGCGGAGTCGTCCTGCTGGAGACCGCCCTGCGCGACCCCGGACGCCGGACCGTCCAGGCCGCCTGGCACACCGCGGGTTCCGCCCCGGTCACCCGCGCCCCGCTCCCCGACGACCGCCTCGGCACCGCCCTGCTGCCGCTGCGCGTGGCCGGCAAGACGGACGGCCAGCGCCATGTGCTCGCCGCGGCCGAGCAGATGGTCGTCGCCCTGCGCTCCGTCTTCCCGTGCGATCCGCGCCCCGAGCACATGCGCGCCCCCGTCCCCACCGGCACGGGCCGGCTGCTGCGCGGCTGCGGCAACCTCGCCGACGTGCTGTGGCGCACGCGCGCGGAGTGCGGTCGGCGGCACGGCCGGCTGGTCGAGGCGCTGCACGCGGGCTGCGCCGGGCCGGTGGCCGACCTGGTCGCCGAGCCGCTGGCCGACGGCACGGTACGGGCGCTGCTCGACCGCGGCGACGGCTTCCGCACCGAGATCGCCCGGCTCGGCGACGGCGAACTGCGCTATCTCGCGCTGACGCTGGTACTGCTGACCGGGCCGGGCGTCCTCGACGTGGACACCCCGGGCGAGGTGCCCGACGCCCTGCGCACCCTCACCGTCCTCGCCGACGGCTTCGACCGCGACCTGGATCCGTGCCAGCGCCGGGAGCTGCTGCGGATGGCGGCGCTGATGGGCGAGCGCGGGCACATCCGCTGTGTGGCCGCGGTGAGCGATGCCTCGTGGGCCGGCAGGACCCCCGGTGTCACGGTGGTACACCTGAACCCGTGACCGAACACCCCGATCCCGGCCTGGCCCGACTCCAGCGCAGGCTGGCCGAGTTCGCCGCCGCGCGGAACTGGCAGCCCTACCACACGCCCAAGAACCTCGTCGCCGCCCTCTCGGTGGAGGCGTCCGAACTGGTGGAGATCTTCCAGTGGCTGACGCCCGAGGAGTCCGCCCGGGTGATGGACGAGCCCGGCACGGCCCACCGCGTCACGGACGAGGTGGCCGACGTCCTGGCGTATCTGCTCCAGCTCTGCGACGTGCTCGGCATCGATCCGCTGGACGCGCTGGCCGCGAAGATCGACCGCAACGAGCGCCGCTTCCCGCTCCCCGGTTCCGGGGACCAGCGAACGGAAGATTGACTTCCGCTATTACTCTACGGAGTCAAATCGCCGGTCGAATCCGAATTGTTGTCCACAGATTTCGGTCTTCCTCTGGCTTTTCGCCCCATGGTCCCTCACGCTGGGTAGTGAGCACGGGAGTTCGGGCAGCTGTGCGAGGCGGCGCGGCGGAGGGACGGGGGCACCGTATGGATGCGGTACGGCTCATTCTCACGAGCAGGCGAGCGCTGGCGGGCGGCGCCGACGCGGCGGAGATGATGGCGGAGGTCTGGCAGGCGCAGGCCCTGGCCCAGGCGATCGGGAGCCGCCTCGCGGTGTCCGGCCCGCCGGAACTGCGCGGCGAGGCACTGGGGCTGACGGAGTTGGCGGGCCGGGGCTGCGGAGTCCTGGACCCGCCCGAACTCGACCCCGGCGACCTGCGCGCCGCCCAGCTCACCCAGCTGGACGACGCCCGGGAGACCCTGCTCTGCCTCGACGGTCTGCTCGGTGAGGTCGGCATAGCCCTGGTCGGCATGGCCAGCGCCGCCGCCGACGAGACGACGTACTGGCAGTGCATGGAGGCCATCGACGCGGCCGACGAGTCCCGCGACCGCGTCCTGGAGATGCTGCGCAAGCTGGCGGCCCGCGAGGAGGTACTGCCCGGGGACATCCAGGACAGCCCGTCGGGCGTGTGAGCGGGGCCCCGGCGCAGGGGGCGTGACAGGGGGCGGTTCATCCAGGGCTGTGCCGGGACCGCCCGCTCGGCGCGGCCTGCGGCGGAACGCCGGCCGCTCGGCTCGGTTCGCGGCGGGGACGGCTCCGGCTCGGTTCGCGGCGGGGAGGGCTTCGGCTCGGTTCGTGGAGCAGGCGGCTCCGCCCCGGCTCGCGGCGAGGTGTCTCCGGCTCGGTTCGCTCGTGGGCTTCAGCCGTGCCCGTCCGGGGGCCTACCGGGACCGCCGTTCCGTGTGCCGGTCTTCGCGTCGGCCCCGGCGACCGTCCCCGCGTATCGCCGAGCCGTCCGTTTCATTCCGTCTCGTCGGCCGTGCCCGGCGCGGACCCCCCGGCCTGAAGGTCCGCCAGCGCCGACAGGTCCGCGTTCAGTGCCGCCATCAGCTCCTCCATCTGCTCCAGCAACCCCTTGGGCCGGCCGGCGGGGCCTCCCTGCTGGGGAACGGACTCTTCGGACATGACGGCCTCCTCGGCCCCCGGCCCGGCAGGCCGGCGCGGTGACGCGCGACGGAAGCCACCGTCCGGCGCGGGCGCCGGACGGTCCGGCTCCGACGGCCCAACGATCATCGCCGGGGCCGGTCACTGGCCCGGCGCGGGGCCCGCGCGCGGGGTGGGCGAATTTCACCCGACCGGGGACGGCCGTGCCGGACGGTACCGGCGCGGTTGACGAGGGCGGCGCCGTGCAGGATAGATGTATGGACCTTCGAATCTTCACCGAGCCCCAGCAAGGGGCCACCTACGACACCCTGCTCGCCGTCGCCAAGGCCACCGAGGACCTGGGCTTCGACGCCTTCTTCCGCTCCGACCACTACCTCCGCATGGGCAGCGTGGACGGTTTGCCCGGCCCCACGGACGCCTGGATCACCCTGGCCGGCCTGGCCCGCGAGACCAAGCGCATCCGCCTCGGCACGCTGATGACCGCCGGCACCTTCCGTCTGCCCGGCGTGCTCGCCATCCAGGTCGCCCAGGTCGACCAGATGTCCGGTGGCCGGGTCGAACTCGGCCTCGGCGCGGGCTGGTTCGAGGAGGAGCACAAGGCCTACGGCATCCCCTTCCCGAAGGAGAAGTTCGCGCGGCTGGAGGAACAGCTCGCGATCGTCACCGGTCTGTGGGCGACCGAGGTCGGCAAGACCTTCGACTTCCACGGCACGTACTACGACCTCACCGACTCCCCGGCGCTGCCCAAGCCCGCCCAGAAGAAGGTCCCGGTGCTCATCGGCGGCCACGGCGCGACCCGGACCCCGCGGCTCGCCGCCCGGTACGCCGACGAGTTCAACATCCCGTTCGCCTCGGTGGAGGACAGCGAGCGGCAGTTCGGCCGGGTGCGGGCCGCCGCGGTGGAGGCGGGCCGTGACGCGGACGACCTGACGTACTCCAACGCGCTCGTCGTCTGCGTCGGCAGGAACGACCAGGAGGTGGCCCGGCGTGCCGCCGCGATCGGCCGTGAGGTGGAGGAGCTGAAGGCCAACGGGCTGGCCGGTTCCCCGGCCGAGGTCGTCGACAAGATCGGCCGGTACGCGGAGATCGGTTCCCGGCGGATCTACCTCCAGGTGCTGGACCTCGGCGATCTGGACCACCTGGAGCTGATCTCCAGCCAGGTCCAGGCCCAGCTGTCGTAACACCCGGCGACCCGGCCCCCGCTCCCGTCCCGGGGCCCGGCCCCACGAGCCCCGGGACCTCGCCCGGGGCTCCCCGCCCAAGGGCGCGGACCAGCGAAGGTCCCGCCCCGCGGCGCCCGGGACCCGCACCCCGCCCTGTGACGAGGCTGTGACCGGAGCTGTGGCTTCCGTCACGGTCCGGAGGGAGCGGCCCTGCTGGGATCACCCGATGGACGACGACTCCGCCCTCGGCATCCTCTTCGGCTTCCTGCTCTTCCCGGCCGTTCTCTCGGTCCCCGCCTGGGTGATCGCCGTCATCGTCAAGGTGCTGTCCGTGGCGCTGCCCGGCAGGCGCCCGGACTGGCGGTTCGACCTGGTGCGCTGGTCGGCGTGGATGGCCGGCTGGGCCGCGGTCGTCCTCTATTTCCTGGGCGCGGGAGCGGTCGCGCTCTCCGTCCACGAGTCCTCCTCCGGCGCGGACTCCACGCCGGCCCACGAGTGCCGCGACGACTTCCCGCCCGGTGTGCTCGTCGGTCAGCAGGCCTCCTGGGTGCCGCTCCGCTTCGACTGCGTCCTGGCCGACGGCAGCACCCGTCCGAGCAGCCCCGGCTACTTCTGGGTCAACACGGGCGTCGCCGGCCTCGGCCTCGCCGCCGTGACCCTCGGCATCCTCGCCCAAGCGGTCGGCGAGCGCCGGCCCGGGCCCGGCGGGCCGGTCACAGGTCCCGGGTCAGCAGACGCTCGCCGTCCCGTGTGAGGAGGAGCAGGTTCCAGGCGGTGCCGGCGGCCCCGTCGTCGCCGTCCCACCAGGCGGCGAACGTGTCGGCCAGGTCCGCCGCGTCCGCCGCGCGGTCGCCGCGGTCGTAGGCGCCGGTGAGTTCGACGTCGTAGTCGCGGTCGCCGAGGTGGACCAGGACGACCCGGGTCGCCCTGGCCGCGGAGTCCTTCGCCCCGTGCCGTGCGGCCCAGGCGCGGAAGTCGGCGAGCAGACGCGGGTCGGCCTCCCGCCGGGTCAGGGGGCGGTCGGGGTGCCGGCGCGGGGCGCCGGAGACCCCCTGCCGGCAGCCGAGCACCCAGGCGCCGCGGTCCCGGTCCACGACCTTGCGCGGCCGGGCCGTGAGCGACCGGCGCACACAGCCGCCCCACACCACCTCGCGGATCGCCGCGCCCTTGCCGCCGGAGTCGTGGATCCCCTTCCCGGTCCGCCAGCCGGCGTCGTAGGCCGCGACCTGGGCCGGTGCGGTCGGGCGTACGGCGGACGGCGGCCGATGCGCGCCGGTGTCGCAGGACACCACGAGCAGCGCGAGCAGTCCCAGCGCGGCCGGCGTCCACGTCCGCCGCCCGCCCCTGAAGTCGGTCAGGAGCACGGTGCGTTCCCCCTCAAGGTCCCTGCCCGGTCTGTCCCTTCGGTGAGAGGGCCCCCGTGCGGGAAGGGTTGCGCGGGCACCCGCGTCGGCCCGGCGGACCGGCCCGACTCGGGTGCCCGGGGGACGCACGCGTCCCCCGGGCCGGCTCAGCGGGTGAAGCCGTAGTCCAGGATCTTCGCCGCGTCCTTGAAGCGCTGGTCCGCCGACGTGTCCGCGAGAATCGTGCCCACGACCGTCTTCGAACCACGCGTGGCCGCGAACACCAGGCAGAACTTCGCCTCCGGGCCGGACCCGGTCTTCACGCCGAACGCGCCGCGGTAGGAGGTGAGGAGCTTGTTGGAGTTGCTCCACGGCTTCATGGCGTGCGTCCCGCCGCCGGGCCGGTACGACTGCATGTCGTCGTAGACCTTGGTGCCGACGACCTTCTTGAACGTCTTGTCCTTCAGCGCGACCCCGGCCAGCTTGGCCAGGTCGCGCGGCGAGGAGTAGTTCTTCCCGTTGGACACCCCGTCGAAGGAGTCGAAGTGGGTGTTCTTCAGGCCGAGTTCGCGCGCCTTGGCGTTCATCTTGCCGATGAACGACGTGGTCCGCCGGGCCGTCGTCGAGCCCGTGCCGTAGGTGTCCGCGAGTGCGTAGGCCGCGTCGCAGCCCGAGGGGAGCAGCAGGCCGTACAGCAGGTCGCGGACCTTCATGGAGTCGCCGAGGATCAGGTTCGCGCTGGAGTACCGCTGGACATGCGTCACCGGGTCGATGACGTAGTCGGTGTACTCCCTCTTGATCTTGACCTTCTTGTCGAGGTTCACGTTCCGCTGCGACAGCACCACGAGCGCCGTCATGATCTTCGTCGTGGAGCCGGTCCGCAGCCGTCCGTCCGGCGCCTTGCCGAAGAGCTGCCTGCCCGTCGCCGGGTTCATGGCGTACGCGCCCTGGGCCGACACCTGCGGTGCCGCGGCGGCGGATCGCTGGGCAAAGGCCGCGGTCGGCGCCGTGGCCGCCTGGGCGGGAGCGGTCGCGAGGACGCCCGCCCCGAGGACGGCTCCGGCCGCCACGGCGACGGCGGCTCTCCCGCGTACCCGGGTTCCCTGGCCGTTGGTCATGGTTCCCCCTTCTGTCAGTGGTCAGTTGACGGGGGCTCACTCCATCAGGTTCGGGCCCACGGAGCCGTAACGGAGATCACATGATGGACACGCGGAGTTCACAACAGTCCAACAGCCCACACCTTGCGGCGGAACTGTGGGCTCCGCCACAGCGCACATGATCTCCGGCTGATCGGATGAGCCGGTGCGCAAACTCCTCCCCCTCGCCCTCACCGGTCTGCTCGCCGTGTCGGCGTGTCAGTTCGTCGGCGACGACGACCCCGGCGACGAGGCCCGCCGCCTCAACTCCATGAAGTCGTTCCCGCTGAACGCCTACATACCGGACGCGACCTCCCGGGACGGCAAGGCCGTCGGCACGGCACAGTGGATCCTCGCCAGGAAGTGCATGGTCCGGCTCGGGTTCAGCGGTTTCAGGACGCTCGACATCAGGACCGTCGAGTCGACCTACCCGGTGCGGCAGGGCACCCTCACGGGCAGCGGCAGCATGGTCGGCGACGCCAGCCCCTACGGCGTGGACGACCCCGACCTGGCGGCCGAGCACGGCTACCACAACGCGCGGCGGGACGAGTCCGACACCCAGTCCATGGAGTGGCCGTCCGACCAGTACGCGGCTCTCACCGGCACCTTCGAGCGGGGCCAGAGCCACCGGGCGCACGGCAACCCCATCCCGAAGAAGGGGTGCATGGGAGAGGCGCTCACGAGGATCTACGGCCCCGAGCCCAAGCCCACGAAGATCGGCGGCGTGCGGCTGAGCGGCTACTACTCGCTCCCCGCGCAGTACTGGTACACGGCGCACAAGGAAGCGCGGAAGGACCCGGCCTGGAAGAAGGCCGACCGCGCGTGGTCGGCGTGCATGAAGGACGAGGGTTTCCGCTACAGCGACCCGGACCAGGCGTCCACCGACTCCGACTGGTACCGCGGTGACAAGCCGTCGGCCAAGGAGAAGAAGACCGCCGCCGCGGACGCCCGCTGCAAGCTCGACACCGGGTACATCCAGGCGGTGCACGCCGTCGAGAGCCGCGCGCAGAAGAAGGCCATCACCGAGAACAAGAAGGCGCTGGACGACCGGCGCGCCGACGACCGGCGGGCCATGGCGAAGGCCCGGGAGATCGTCGACGCCGCTTCCTGAGCGGGGATCCCGCGCACCGCGGCCGGTCCGTCACGGGCCGGCCGCAGCACGGAAAACCGGTGGTCGGCGGCGTTCCGGCCAGGGAGACTCGACAGCATGTTCGTGACGATCTCCACCACGGGTACGGCCGGGAACCCGGCCACCGATCTGGGGTACCTGCTGCACAAGCACCCCGACAGGGCGCAGGCGTTCTCCACGTCGTACGGCACGGCGCACGTCTTCTACCCCGAGGCGGACGCCGAGCGCTGCACGGCCGCCCTGCTGCTGGAGACCGACACGCTCGCACTGGTCCGCCGCGGCAAGGGCAAGGGCAAGGGCCGCGGCGGCGCCCCCGACGCGGCCCTCGCGCAGTACGTCAACGACCGCCCCTACGCCGCCTCCTCGCTCCTCGCCGTCGCGCTGAGCACCGTCTTCTCCAGCGCCCTGCGCGGTGTGTGCAACGCCCGCCCGGAGCGGGCGGCGGCCCCGCTGCCGCTGCGCGTCGAGGTCCCGGCGCTGCCCGCCCGCGGCGGAGCCGACCTCGTACGACGGCTCTTCGAACCGCTCGGCTGGCTCGTCACCGCCGACCCCGTCCCGCTCGACACCGCGTTCCCGGAGTGGGGCGACTCCCGGTACGTCCGGCTCGTGCTGGAGTCGGAGCGGCTGACCCTCGCCGAGGCGCTGCGCCACCTGTACGTCCTGCTGCCGGTGCTGGACGACGCCAAGCACTACTGGGTCTCCGCCGACGAGGTCGACAAGCTGCTGCGCGCCGGTGAGGGCTGGCTGGCCGGGCATCCGGAGCAGCAGCTGATCACCACCCGGTACCTGTCCCGGCGCTGGTCGCTGACCCGGCAGGCGCGCGAGCGGCTGGAACTGGTGCGGCTGGCCGAGGCCGACGACAGCGAGGTCGAGGACATCGACAACGCCGTCGCCGAGGAGACCGAGGCGCAGGAGAGGCCGACCCCGCTCGCCGAGCAGCGCCGGGCGGCGATCCTCACCGCGCTGCACGCGAAGGGTGCCGCGCGCGTCCTCGACCTCGGCTGCGGGCAGGGCCAGTTGGTGCAGGCGCTGCTGAAGGACGCCCGGTTCACCGAGATCGTCGGTGTCGACGTGTCCGTGCGGGCCCTGACCATCGCGGCGCGGCGGCTCGGGCTCGACCGGATGGGGGAGCGGCAGGCGGCCCGCGTCAGGCTCGTCCAGGGCTCCCTCGCCTACACCGACAACCGGCTCAAGGGGTACGACGCCGCCGTGCTCAGCGAGGTGATCGAACACCTCGACCTGCCCCGGCTGCCCGCCCTGGAGTACTCCGTGTTCGGGCACGCCCGCCCGCGCACGGTCGTCGTGACCACCCCGAACGTCGAGTACAACGTCCGCTGGGAGAGCCTGCCCGCCGGACACGTCCGGCACGGCGACCACCGCTTCGAGTGGACCCGCGAGGAGTTCCGCGCCTGGGCGGCGACCGTGGCCGGACGCCACGGCTACGACGTCGAGTTCGTTCCCGTCGGCCCGGACGACCCCGAGGTGGGGCCGCCCACCCAGATGGCCGTGTTCCACCGCGGCGACACCGAGAAGGAGGCGAAGGCCGCATGACCGACACCCGCGAGGCGGGACGGGAACTCCCCGTCACCGACCTCTCCCTCGTCGTCCTCGTCGGCGCCTCCGGCTCCGGCAAGTCCACGTTCGCCCGCCGGCACTTCAAGCCGACCGAGGTGATCTCCTCCGACTTCTGCCGCGGTCTGGTCGCCGACGACGAGAACGACCAGAGCGCGAGCCGGGACGCCTTCGACGTCCTGCACTACATCGCCGGCAAGCGGCTGGCCGCCGGCCGCCGCACCGTCGTCGACGCCACCAGCGTGCAGCAGGACGCCCGGCGTCAACTCATCGACCTGGCCAGGCGGTACGACGTGCTGCCCATCGCCATCGTGCTGGACGTGCCGGAGGAGGTGTGCGCCGCGCGCAACGCGGCCCGCACCGACCGCGCCGACATGCCCCGCCGGGTCATCCAGCGGCACATCCGCGAACTGCGCCGCTCGCTGCGCCACCTGGAGCGCGAGGGCTTCCGCAGGGTGCACGTGCTGCGCGGGGCGGAGGAGGTGGAGAACGCCATCGTCGTCACCGAGAGGCGCTACAACGACCTGACCCACCTCACCGGCCCCTTCGACATCATCGGCGACATCCACGGCTGCTCCGCGGAACTGGAGGCGCTGCTGGCCAAGCTGGGGTACGCGGACGGGGCGCACCCCGAGGGCCGTACCGCCGTCTTCGTCGGCGACCTGGTCGACCGCGGCCCGGACAGCCCCGGCGTGCTGCGCCGGGTGATGTCCATGGTGAAGTCGGGCAACGCCCTGTGCGTCCCCGGCAACCACGAGAACAAGTTCGGCCGCCACCTCAGGGGCCGCAGGGTCCAGCCCACCCACGGGCTCGCCGAGACCATCGCGCAGATGGAAGGCGAGAGCGAGGAGTTCCGGGCCGAGGTGCGCGAGTTCATCGACGGACTGGTCAGCCACTACGTCCTGGACGGCGGCCGGCTCGTGGTCTGCCACGCCGGCCTGCCGGAGAGGTACCACGGCCGCACCTCCGGCCGGGTCCGCTCCCACGCCCTGTACGGGGACACCACCGGCGAGACCGACGAGTTCGGGCTGCCGGTGCGCTACCCGTGGGCGGAGGACTACCGGGGCCGGGCCGCGGTGGTGTACGGCCACACACCCGTACCCGAGGCGACCTGGCTCAACAACACCATCTGCCTGGACACCGGCGCCGTCTTCGGCGGCAAGCTGACCGCGCTGCGCTGGCCGGAGCGGGAGCTGGTCGACGTACCGGCCGAGCGGGTCTGGTACGAGCCGGCGAGGCCGCTGCGCACCGAGGCGCCCGGCGGGCAGGACGGCCGGCCGCTGGACCTGGCGGACGTGCACGGCCGCCGGACCGTGGAGACCCGGCACGCGGGCAGGGTGGCCGTCCGCGAGGAGAACGCGGCGGCGGCCCTCGAGGTCATGAGCCGCTTCGCGACCGACCCGCGGCTGCTGCCGTACCTGCCGCCCACCATGGCACCGACGGCCACCTCGCAGGCCGACGGCTACCTGGAGCACCCCGAGGAGGCCTTCGCGCAGTACGCGCGGGACGGGGTCGCGCGGGTGGTGTGCGAGGAGAAGCACATGGGCTCGCGGGCCGTGGCCCTGGTCTGCCGGGACGCGGAGACGGCCCGCAGGCGGTTCGGTGCGGAAGGCCCCACGGGGTCGCTCTACACCCGTACCGGACGGCCGTTCTTCGACGACGCGGAGGTGACCGAGGAGATCCTCGGCCGGCTGCGCTCGGCGATCGGGGACGCCGGCCTGTGGGACGAACTGGGCACCGACTGGCTGCTGCTGGACGCCGAGCTGATGCCGTGGTCGCTGAAGGCCACGGGGCTGCTGCGGGGCCAGTACGCGGCCGTCGGCGCCGCGTCCGGCGCGGTGTTCCCGGGCGCGCTCGCCGCCCTGGAGGCCGCGGCGGCGCGGGGTGCCGACGTGGGCGGCCTGCTCACCCGGCAGCGGGAACGCGCCGCCGACGCGGCGGCGTTCACCGCCGCCTACCGCCGCTACTGCTGGACCACCGAGGGCCTGGACGGGGTCCGGCTGGCCCCCTTCCAGCTGCTGGCCGTCCAGGGCCGCAGCCTCGCCGCGCTCCCGCACGACGAGCAGCTGGCCCTGATCGACCGGCTGGTGGAGCACGACGGCACCGGGCTGCTGCGGACGACCCGGCGGCTGTACGTCGACACCGGCGACCCGGAGTCGGTCCGCGCCGGCGTCGACTGGTGGCTGGAGATGACCGGCCGGGGCGGCGAGGGCATGGTCGTCAAGCCGGTCGGCGCGCTGGTGCGCACCCCGGAGGGACGGCTGGTGCAGCCCGGCGTCAAGTGCCGCGGACGGGAGTACCTGCGGATCATCTACGGTCCCGAGTACACCCGGCCCGACAACCTGGCCCGGCTGCGGCAGCGGTTCCTGAACCACAAGCGGTCCCTCGCCCTGCGCGAGTACGCCCTCGGCCTGGAGGCCCTGGACCGGCTCGCCGACGGGGAGCCGCTGTGGCGGGTGCACGAGGCGGTGTTCGGCGTGCTGGCGCTGGAGTCGGAGCCGGTGGACCCGAGGCTGTAGGCACCCCGGGCACACGCTCCTCGCGGAGCCCGCGCACGCCGTCCCCACGCGCCGGTCACAGGACGCCCTTGTGCCGCACACACGTTTGTCCATATGGTGGACGGCCGTGCGGCGCAAGGGCGTTGGCATGCCGTGAGGGGAGTGGCGAACGTGGAGATCAAGAAGATCGTGGTCCGCGAGGACCAGCGGAGCACCACCCGCCGGCCGGCGATCCTGGAGAAGCGGCCGACCCGCTGAGCATGCGCGTCCACCTGGTCACGATGCCGTGGCACCCGCTCGACCTGCCCTCGCTGCAACTGGGCCTGCTCCAGGAGATCGTGCGGCGGGCCCGCCCCGGCGACGAGGTGACCCAGTTCCACGGCTCGCTGCGCTGGGCGGAGTTCCTGCTGGAGCGCTCCGGCGGCCGGCTCCGCCCGGGCGACTACGTCGAGGTCGGCAGCGACGCCGTCTTCCACGGCCTCGGCGACTGGGTCTTCTCCGGCGTGCTGTACGACGACCCCCGCTGGGGCGAGGCCCGGCTGAAGGAGTACGCGGCCGGCCGGGACCTCTTCATCGACACGGCCCTGGCGATGCGCCCGTACGCGGCCGGCTTCATCGACGCCTGCGCCACCGAGGTGCTGGCGGCCGGGCCGGACGTGGTCGGGTTCACCACCACCTTCATGCAGAACGTGCCGTCGCTCGCCCTGGCCCGTGAACTCAAGCGCCGGCGGCCCGAGTTGACGGTCGTCCTCGGCGGCAGCAACTGCGACGGCCCGATGGGCCACGCCCTGCACCGCAACCACCCCTTCGTCGACCACGTGGTCCGCGGCGAGGCCGAGTACGCCTTACCGGCCCTCCTGCACCACCTGGACGCGGGCACCGCCCCGGCGGACGTCCCCGGACTGTGCTGGTGGGACGGTGCGGTATCCCGGGCCAACACGGAATCCCGGCGGACCGTGGCCCCGGCCGACATACCCTCACCCGACTACGACCAGTGGCAGGCCGCCCTGGACGTCTCCCCGGTGCGGGAGCACATCCACCCGAAGCTCGTCGTGGAGGGAGCCCGGGGCTGCTGGTGGGGCGAGAAGCACCACTGCACCTTCTGCGGGCTGAACGGCACGGCCATGGCCTTCCGCGCCAAGCCGGGGGAGCGGCTGTGGGCGGAGATCGGCCGGCTGGTGCGCCGCCACCGCCTCCTCGACGTGGTCACCGTCGACAACATCATCGACATGGCCTACTTCCGCGACTTCCTGCCCCGGGTGGCCGAGAGCGGCTGGGACCTGCGGCTGCACTACGAGGTGAAGTCGAACCTCACCCCCGCCCAGCTCGGGCTCCTCGGCGCCTCCGGCACGGTGCACATCCAGCCCGGCATCGAGAGCCTGGGCAGCCGTGTCCTGGACCTCATGGACAAGGGCGTCACCGGCGCCCGCAACGTCCGCACCCTGCGCGAGTGCGAGAACCACGCCCTGACCTGCTCCTGGAACCTGCTGTACGGCTTCCCCGGCGAGACCGCCGACGACTACACCCCCGTCATCGACCAACTGCCCGCGCTGGTCCACCTCCAGCCGCCGAGCGGCGCCCACCGCATCCAGCTGGAGCGGTTCAGCCCGCACTTCACCGACCCCGGCCTCGGCTTCGGCAAGCGCCGCCCGGCCGCGATGTACCAGCACGTCTACGACCTGCCCGAGGACGAGCTGGCCGACCTCGTCTACCTGTTCGACACCGAGCCGGCGGGCATCGGGGGCCCGGTCGAGGCGCGGTTGAAGGAGGCGGTGGCCGCCTGGCGGGCCGGGCACCAGGACTCCCGCCTGCTGTTCGCACAGGACGGCGCGGAGCTGCTGGTGCACGACCGCCGGTACGGCCGCCCGCCCGCCACCCACCGCTTCACCGGCTGGCGGGCCGCGGCGCTGCGCCGGCTGGAGGACGGCCGGACCGTCCCGGCGCTGCACCGCCAGCTGACGGCCGACGGCCTGGAGGTGCCGGCGCGGGCCCTGGACGCGTGGGTCGACCACGCGTTCGGTCTGGGCCTGCTGTTCCGCGACGGCGCCACGTACGTCTCCCTGCCGACCTGGGGCGCCCCGGTCCGGCTTCCCGAGGGGGCCGGATGAGCGGGGACACGGTGAGCGGGCCGCCCGGCTCCGTGCCGCACCGGCGCACCGGGCGCCGGGTCGAAGCCGCCGAGCCCCTGGACCTCGGCGGCTCGGGCCGTGCGACGGCGGAGGCCGTCCGGTTCCTGCGCGAGTGCCAGGGCCTGGGCCTCAGCGTGAGCTGGCGGGCGACGGGCACACCGTCGTACGACCTCCGCCTGCTGCGCCACCTTCCGCCGCCGGACGAACTGCCCGGCGAGCCGGGCGAGTTGGCGTCCTGGCGGGCCGGCCATGCCTACGGAGCGCTCTACCACCGGCGCGGCCCGGACTTCGTCACCGTCCTCGACCGCAGGGAGCGGGGCACGGCCGTCCGCCTGACCCTGGACCACCCCGCGCTGCACGCCACGTTCCTCCGGCTGCTGGAGCCCACACCCGTCGCCGCGCTGGACGCCGCCGAGCGGGAGGCGCTGGCGCTGCTCGTCGCCGAGCGGCTGGTCCTGACGGGCGGTGGCTGGGCGGTGACCCTGCCCCCGCGCGTCCGTCGGTGGCCGGTGCCCTGCACCGCGATCTGAACAGGACGGCGGGCCTGGCCGACGGTCACCGTCCGCTTCCGGAACGCATCGGGAGCCGCTCGCCGGCACCCGCGCGGAAACCGGCCCACGCGCAAACCGGCATGCGCGGAAACCGGCGAGGGGCGGGTGAAGCGGTGCGCCGGTGGTCAGGATGGAGGCATGGGATTCCATGTCGACTCCGAGGCCGGGCGGCTGCGCCGCGTCATCCTGCACCGGCCGGATCTGGAGCTCAAAAGGCTCACCCCCAGCAACAAGGACGCCCTGCTCTTCGACGACGTGCTCTGGGTGCGCCGGGCGCGCGCCGAGCACGACGGCTTCGCCGACGTCCTGCGCGACCGCGGGGTCGAGGTCCACCTCTTCGGGGACCTGCTCGCCGAGACCCTGGCGCTCCCCGAGGCCCGCGCGCTCGTCCTGGACCGGGTCTTCGACGAGAAGGAGTACGGCCCCCTCGCCACCGACCACCTGCGCGCCGCCTTCGACCGGATGACCCCGGGCGAGCTGGCCGAGGCGCTGGTCGGCGGCATGACCAAGCGCGAGTTCCTGGCCGGGCACGCGGAACCGGCCTCGGTCCGCTTCCACGTCATGGAGCTGGACGACTTCCTGCTGCGCCCGCTGCCCAACCACCTCTTCACCCGCGACACCTCGGCGTGGATCTACGACGGCGTCTCCATCAACGCCATGCGCTGGCCGGCCCGGCAGCGGGAGACCGTCCACTTCGAGGCGATCTACCGGCACCATCCGCTGTTCCGTGACGAAACGTTCCACGTGTGGTCCCGGGGGCAGGCGGACTACCCCTCCACCATCGAGGGCGGTGACGTCCTGGTGATCGGCGACGGGGCGGTCCTGATCGGCATGAGCGAGCGCACCACCCCGCAGGCCGTGGAGATGCTGGCGCACAAGCTGTTCGCGGCCGGCTCCGCGCGCACGATCGTCGCGCTCGACATGCCCAAGCGGCGCGCGTTCATGCATCT
The DNA here is from genome assembly GCF_040609555.1 of Streptomyces sp. NPDC004658. Classification (NCBI taxonomy): domain Bacteria; kingdom Bacillati; phylum Actinomycetota; class Actinomycetes; order Kitasatosporales; family Streptomycetaceae; genus Streptomyces; species Streptomyces sp. NPDC004658. Next base: position 17,676 of record NZ_JBEXKG010000084.1, on the reverse strand, counting down.
CGACACGGTGATGACCATGGTCGACGGCGACACCTTCACCCAGTACGCGTGCCTCGGCATGCTCCGCTCGTACACCATCGAACCGGGCGTGGGGGAACGCGAGCTGAAGGTCACCGACCATCCGCCGGAGCACATGCACCGCGCGATCGCCGCCGCGCTGGGCCTCGGCGAGATCCGGGTGCTGACCGCCACGCAGGACGTGCACGCCGCCGAACGCGAGCAGTGGGACGACGGCTGCAACGTCCTCGCCGTCGAACCCGGTGTCGTCGTCGCCTACGAGCGGAACTCCACCACCAACACGCACCTGCGCAAGCAGGGCATCGAGGTGATCGAGATCCCGGGCAGCGAGCTGGGGCGGGGCCGGGGCGGCCCCCGGTGCATGAGCTGTCCCGTGGAGCGGGACCCCGTATGAGATCGCATAGAAATGTGAAGGGTCGTATAGACTTCCAGAAGTCCCCTGTAGTCGTACCCCTGGAGCGCCCCCCATGGCGACAGTCCCGACCGCCCTCGCCGGCCGCCACTTCCTCAAGGAGCTGGACTTCACCGAGGAGGAGTTCCGCGGTCTGGTCGAGCTGGCCGCCGAGCTGAAGGCCGCCAAGAAGGCCGGGACCGAGACTCCGTACCTGCGGGGCAGGAACATCGCGCTGATCTTCGAGAAGACCTCGACGCGCACCCGCTGCGCGTTCGAGGTCGCCGCCGCCGACCAGGGCGCCCGCACGACCTATCTGGACCCCTCGGGCTCGCAGATCGGCCACAAGGAGTCGGTCAAGGACACCGCGCGCGTGCTGGGCCGGATGTTCGACGGCATCGAGTACCGGGGCGACAGCCAGGCCAAGATCGAGGAACTGGCCGTGTACGCCGGGGTGCCCGTCTACAACGGCCTCACCGACGACTGGCACCCCACCCAGATGCTCGCCGACGTGCTCACCATGACCGAGCACAGCGCCAAGCCGCTGCGGAAGATCGCCTTCGCCTACCTCGGCGACGCCCGCTTCAACATGGGCAACTCCTACCTGGTCACCGGCGCCCTGCTCGGCATGGACGTGCGGATCGTCGCCCCGAAGTCCTACTGGCCCGCCCAGGACGTCGTCGACCGCGCCCGCGCGCTCGCCGAGGCCAGCGGCGCCCGCGTCACCCTCACCGAGGACATCGCCGACGGCGTCCGGGGCGCGGACTTCGTCGCCACCGACGTCTGGGTCTCCATGGGCGAACCCAAGGAGGTGTGGGACGAGCGGATCACGGCCCTCGCCCCCTACGCCGTGACCATGGACGTGCTGCACGCCACCGGCAACCCGGACGTGAAGTTCCTGCACTGCCTGCCGGCCTTCCACGACCTCGGCACCACCGTGGGGCAGTGGATCCACGAGACCCACGGCCTGACGTCGCTGGAGGTGACGGACGAGGTCTTCGAGTCCGCCCACTCGATCGTGTTCGACGAGGCCGAGAACCGCCTGCACACCATCAAGGCGGTGCTGGTGGCCACACTCGGCCGGGAAACCCTTGCCTGACCCGCCTCACCAGCCCTTATCCTGACCGGCGGCCCCGAACCACCCCTTTCCGGAAGCCGCCGCCGCGCCCCTACGACGGGCGCCCGCACCACCAGAAACGAGCACCACCCGCATGCCCGCTCCCCGCATCAAGTCCCCGCACCTGCTCGTCGCCGAATCCGGAGCCGACCGCGAGGGACACGGCCTGAAGCGCACCATGGGCCTCTTCCAGCTCATCTGCTTCGGCGTCGGCGCCATCGTCGGCACCGGCATCTTCGTCGGCCTGTCCGACTCGGTCGCGCAGGCCGGTCCCGCCGTCGTCATCTCCTTCGTCCTCGCCGCGCTGACCTGCGTCTTCACCGCCTTCTCGTTCGCGGAGCTGGGCGGTGCCATCCCGGTCTCCGGCTCCTCGTACTCCTTCGCGTACGCGGGCCTCGGCGAGTCCACCGCCTTCCTGGTCGGCTGGTGCCTGCTGCTGGAGTACGGCATCTCCATCTCGGCCGTCGCCGTCGGCTGGAGCGAGTACGTCAACGAACTGCTGCACAGCCTCACCGGCCTCCAGCTCCCGGCCGCCCTGTCCGCCGGCCCCGGCGACGGCGGCCTGGTCAACCTTCCCGCCGTGCTCGTCATCGCCATGGCGTCCGTGCTGCTGGTGCGCGGGGTGCGCGAGAGCGCCCGGGCCACCGCCGCCATGGCCGCCGTGAAACTCGCGATCCTGCTCGCCTTCTGCGCCATCGGCTACAGCGCGTTCAAGCACGGCAACCTCACCCCGTTCTCCCCGGCCGGCCTCGGCGGCATCGGCGCGGGCACCACCGCCGCGTTCTTCTCCTACATCGGCTTCGACGCGATCACCACCGCCGGCGAGGAGGCGAAGAACCCGCGCCGGGACATCCCGGTCGCGATCATGGTGTGCATGGGGCTCGTGACGCTGCTGTACTGCGCGGTCGGGCTCGCGGCGATCGGCGCCATCGGCGGCGACCGGGTCGCCGGCCGCCCCGCCGCCCTCTCCTACGTCGTCAACGAGGTCACCGGCTCCACCGTCGGCGGCGGGGTCATCGCCTTCGGCGCGGTCGTCGCCATCGCCTCCGTGGTCCTCGCCGTGATGTACGGCCAGACCCGCATCCTGATGTCGATGTCCCGGGACGGCCTGATCCCGCGCGTCTTCGAGAAGGTCAGCCCCAGGACCTCCACGCCGGTCGCCGGCACCCTGATCGTCGCGGTCGTCTTCGCGCTCCCGGCGGCCTTCGCCTCCCTGGACGCCGTGATGAACCTGTGCACCATCGGCACGCTCGCCATCATGGCCGTCGTCAACGTCGTGGTGATCGCCCTGCGCCGCCGCGAACCGGGCCTCGCCCGCAGCTTCCGGGTGCCGCTCTACCCGGTGGCCCCGCTGCTCGGCATCGCCTTCTGCCTGTACCTGATGTACGAGACGGGCTGGCGGACCTGGCTCCAGTTCGCCGTGTTCCTCGCGGTGGGCCTGCTGGTCTACGGCGTCTACGGCCGCCGGCACTCCACGCTGGCGCGGCCGGCCGCCGAGGTCACGCCGGCCGGCGCTGAGCGGGAACCACAGGCAGTCTGAACCAGACCGCCTTGCCCGACGGGGTGGGGCGGTGCCCGCAGGACGAGCTGAGGGCGCGGATCAGCAGCAGCCCGCGCCCGCCCTCCTGCCAGACGTCGGGCTCCTCGATCACGGGCCGGGTCAGGTGCCCGGGCGGCGCCGGGTCCGGGTCGTGCACCTCGACCTGGCAGCCGGTCGGCGCCAGCTCCACCACCAGCTCTATCGGGCCGCGCCCGGCGGTGTGCTCCACCGCGTTGGCCACCAGCTCGGCCGTGAGCAGCTCCGCCGTGTCGCAGTCGGCCACGTGCTGCACCTCGGTGAGGGCCGAGCGCACCAGGGCACGCGCCACGGGCACCGCCGCTGCGGTGTGCGGCAGCGCGATGCGCCAGGAGGCCGATTCGGCGGGGCGTTCGTGCAAGGCGAGTCCGTTCATGGAGCAGGCTGTCCTGCTTTCGACTGTAGGAATGGTACGGGCCCGGCCTCTCGAGGCCGTCGCCGGGCCGTGCCCCGGGGCCCCCGGCCCCGGCACCAGGCGGCCTACCCGCGCGGACGGCCCGCCTCCCCCGCGCGTCCGCACTGTTACGGCGCTGTCGACAACCGGTGACCGATGCGACGGCATCCAGCCGGTCGCCGGGGCCGACCGGGCAGGCATGTCGCGCCCTGGTGACGACAGTCACAAACAGGTGATAACTTCATGGGGTAGAGCAACGTACGGCACCGCCGCCTAGGAGGCCGCACGTCATGAGTCCCTTCACCGGCTCCGCCACCCGCACCGCCGACTGGGCGCACCTGCGGGTCAAGATCGCCGACGGGGTGGCCACCGTCACCCTCGCCCGCCCCGAGAAACTCAACGCGCTCACCTTCGGCGCCTACGCCGACCTGCGCGATCTGCTCGCCGAACTGTCCCGGGAGCGCGCGGTGCGCGCCCTGGTCCTGGCCGGCGAGGGCCGCGGCTTCTGCTCCGGCGGCGACGTGGACGAGATCATCGGCGCCACGCTGGCCATGGACACGGCCCAGCTGCTCGACTTCAACCGGATGACCGGCCAGGTCGTCCGGGCGATCCGCGAATGCCCGTTCCCGGTGATCGCGGCGGTGCACGGCGTCGCGGCCGGCGCGGGTGCGGTGCTCGCCCTGGCGGCCGACTTCCGGATCGCGGACCCCTCGGCCCGCTTCGCCTTCCTCTTCACCCGGGTCGGCCTGTCCGGCGGCGACATGGGCGCGGCCTACCTGCTGCCCCGGGTCGTCGGCCTCGGCCACGCCACCCGCCTGCTGATGCTGGGCGAGCCGGTGCGGGCCCCCGAGGCCGAGCGCATCGGCCTGATCAGCGAGCTGGCGGAGGAGGGCCGGGCCGACGAGACGGCCGCCGAACTGGCCCGCCGGCTGGCCGAGGGCCCGGCCCTGGCCCACGCCCAGACCAAGGCGCTGCTCACGGCCGAACTGGACATGCCCCTGGCGGCCGCGGTGGAACTGGACGCCTCGACCCAGGCCCTGCTGATGAACGGCGAGGACTACGCGGAGTTCCACGCGGCCTTTACGGAGAAGCGCCCGCCGAAGTGGCGGGGGAGGTGAGGTCCGGTGCGCGTGGCGATCATCGGCGGAGGCCCCGGCGGGCTGTACGCCGCGGCCCTGCTGAAACGCCTCGACCCCACCCGCGACGTCACCGTCTGGGAGCGCAACGCCCCCGACGAGACCTTCGGCTTCGGCGTGGTCCTCTCCGACGAGACCCTCGGCGGCATCGAACACGCCGACCCCGTCGTCTACGAGGCCCTGCGGCGCGACTTCGTCCGCTGGAACGACATCGACATAGTGCGCCGCGGCATACGGCACCGCTCCGGCGGCCACGGATTCGCCGCGCTCGGCCGGCACCGGCTGCTGGAGATCCTGCACACACGCTGCCGCTCCCTGGGCGTGGAGCTGCGGTTCTCCACCGAGGCGCCGCCCGTCGACCGGCTCTCGGCGGAGCACGACCTCGTCATCGCCGCCGACGGTGTCCACAGCACCACCCGCGAGACCTACTCCCGTGTGTTCCGCCCCCAGGTGACCGCGCACCACTGCCGCTACATCTGGCTCGCCGCCGACTTCCCCTTCGACGCCTTCCGCTTCGAGATCGCCGAGACCGAACACGGCGTGATGCAACTGCACGGCTACCCCTATGCGGCGGACTCCTCCACGGTGATCATCGAGATGCGCGAGGAGGTCTGGCGGGCCGCGGGACACGACGAACTCACCCCGCAGGAGTCCGTCGAACGCTGCGCCAAGATCTTCGCCGACGCCCTCGGCGGACGCCCCCTGCGCTCCAACAAGTCCGCCTGGACCACCTTCCGTACCGTGGTCAACGACCGCTGGTCGCACGGCAACGTCGTGCTGCTCGGCGACGCGGCCCACACCGCCCACTTCTCCATCGGCTCCGGCACCAAGCTCGCCGTCGAGGACGCCCTCGCCCTGGCCGCCTGTCTGACGGAGCAGCCCGACGTGCCCGGCGCGCTGGCGGCCTACGAGGAGGAGCGCAAGCCCGTCGTCGCCTCCACGCAGCGGGCCGCCCGGGCCAGCCTGGAGTGGTTCGAGAACCTGCGGCTGTACCTGGGCCAGCCGCCCCGCCAGTTCGCCTTCAACCTGCTCACCCGGAGCCGCCGGGTCACCCACGACAACCTCCGGCTGCGCGACGCCCACTTCACCGGGGCCGTGGAGCGCGAGTTCGGCTGCCCGCCCGGCACGCCCCCGATGTTCACGCCGTTCCGGCTGCGCGGCCTGACCCTGCGCAACCGGGTCGTCGTGTCACCGATGGACATGTACTCCGCCGGCGACGGCGTCCCCGGCGACTTCCACCTCGTCCACCTGGGCGCCCGTGCCCTCGGCGGGGCCGGCCTCGTGATGACCGAGATGGTGTGCGTCAGCGAGGAGGGCCGGATCACCCCCGGCTGCGCCGGCCTCTACACCGGCCGGCAGGCCGAGGCGTGGCGGCGGGTCACCGACTTCGTGCACCGCCAGTCCCCGGGCACCGCGATCGGCGTGCAGCTCGGGCACTCCGGCCGCAAGGGCTCCACGAAGCTGATGTGGGAGGGCATGGACGAGCCGCTGCCCAGCGGCAACTGGCCGGTCGTCGCCCCCTCCCCGCTGCCGTACAAGCCGGGCGGCCAGATCCCGCGCCAGCTCTCCCGCGCCCAGCTCACCGACATCCGCGAGCAGTTCGCGGCGGCGGCCTGGCGGGCCGCCCGGGCCGGCTTCGACCTGCTCGAACTGCACTGCGCCCACGGCTATCTGCTCTCCGGTTTCCTCTCCCCGCTCACCAACCACCGCACCGACGCCTACGGCGGCTCCCTGGAGAAGCGGCTGCGGTTCCCGCTGGAGGTCTTCGACGCCGTCCGCGCGGTGTGGCCGGCCGAGCGGCCGATGACGGTGCGGATCTCGGCGACCGACTGGGCGGAGGGCGGGACGACCGCCGAGGACGCCGTCGGGATCGCCCGCGCCTTCGCCGCGCACGGCGCCGACGCCATCGACGTCTCCACCGGGCAGGTGGTGGCCGAGGAGCGGCCGGAGTTCGGGCGGTCGTACCAGACGCCGTTCGCCGACCGGATCCGGCACGAGGTCCGCGTCCCGGTGATCGCGGTCGGCGCGATCTCCTCGTGGGACGACGTCAACTCGCTGATCCTGGCCGGGCGGGCGGATCTGTGCGCGCTGGCCCGGCCGCACCTGTACGACCCGCACTGGACCCTGCACGCGGCGGCCGAACAGGGCTACGAGGGACCCGGCGCACCCTGGCCGGCCCCCTACCGGGCGGGCAGCCGCCCCCTGCGTACCGGCCGCACGGACGCGCCCCGGCCCCGGCTCTCCCTCAGCCTCGAACCCTAGCCAGGCCCTGTCGTTCGGATCGGGCCGGCCACGGGGAACGGTGTCACAGCCCCGCGAACTCCGCGCCCGCGTCGCGCAGCCGTTCGTGCAGGCGGCGGAAGACCTGGGCCGAGCGGACGCCCGGCCAGTTCGCCGGGAGGAGGTCGGTGGGCAGGCCCGGGTCGGTGTAGGGCAGGTGGCGCCAGGAGTCGAGGGCGAGGAGGTAGTCGTGGTACGCCTCCTGGGGCGGGGTGCCCGGCCGGCGTTCCCAGGCCTGGAGCGCGGGCGCGTGCGCGTCCAGGAAGCGCTCGTGCTCCTTGGCGATCGCGGCCAGGTCCCACCAGCGGCCCACCGCCTCGGCCGTGGCCGCGAAGCCCAGGTGCTCGCCGCGGAAGAAGTCCACGTACGCGTCCAGGCGCAGCCGGCGCAGGGTGTGCTCCGTCTCCTCGTACAGCCGGGCCGGTGCGATCCACACCCCCGGGGCCGCCGTGCCGAAGCCCAGGCCGGCCAGCCGGGAGCGCAGCACGTGCCGCTTCTGCCGCTCCGACTCCGGGACCGAGAACACCGCGAGCACCCAGCCCTCGTCCGCGACGGGCGCGTCCGCGTAGATGCGCCGGTCCCCGTCCTCCAGCAACTGCCGTGCCTCGGCGGAGAGTTCGTAGCCGGCCGCGCCGGACTCGGTGCGGGCCGGCAGCAGCAGGCCGCGCCGTTTGAGCCGGGACACCGACGAGCGCACGGAGGGAGCGTCCACGCCGACCGCGGCCAGGAGCCGGATCAGCTCGGCGACGGGCACCGGGCCGGGCATGAAGCGGCCGTACGCGCCGTAGAGCGTGACGATGAGGGACCTGGGGGCGTGCTGCTCGGACACGTTGATCATTTTAGGTCGTCGGCATCACTGCTGGTCACCTCCGGTGCGCAGCCGGAACCGCTGCAGCTTGCCGGTGGCCGTGCGGGGCAGCGCGTCGAGGAACACGAACTCGCGCGGGCACTTGTAGGGCGCCAGCTGGGAGGTGAGGAACGCGCGCAGGGCCTCCGGGTCGCGCCGGGCCCCGGCGCGCAGCACCGTGTAGGCGATCGCCACCTGGCCGCGGGCCTCGTCGGGGCGGCCGACGACCGCCGTCTCGGCCACGTCCGGATGGCGCAGCAGCGCCTCCTCCACCTCGGGGCCCGCGATGTTGTACCCGGCGGAGATGATCATGTCGTCGGCGCGGGCCACGTAGCGGAAGTAGCCGTCGGCCTCGCGGACGTAGGTGTCGCCGGTGACGTTCCAGCCCCCCTGGACGTAGTGCCGCTGCCGGGGGTCGGCCAGGTAGCGGCAGCCGACCGGGCCGCGGACGGCCAGGAGGCCGGGCTCGCCGTCGGGCACGGGCTTGCCGTCGGCGTCCTGGACGCGTGCCTGCCAGCCCGGCACCGGCAGTCCCGTGGTCCCGGGCCGGATGTGCTCGTCGGCGGCGGAGATGAAGATGTGCAGCAGTTCGGTGGCGCCGATGCCGTTGATGAGGCGCAGGCCCGTGCGGTCGTGCCAGGCCCGCCAGGTGGCCGTGGGCAGGTTCTCGCCGGCCGACACGCACCGCCGCAGGGACGACACGTCGTAGGTGTCCAGCTCGTCCAGCATGGTGCGGTAGGCGGTGGGCGCGGTGAAGAGGACGGAGACGCGGTGCTCGGCTATCGCGGGCAGCAGTTGCCGGGGGCCCGCCTGTTCGAGGAGCAGGGCGCTGGCCCCGGCCCGCAGCGGGAAGACCACCAGTCCGCCGAGGCCGAAGGTGAAGCCCAGCGGGGGGCTGCCGGCGAAGACGTCGTCCTCATGGGGGCGCAGCACATGCCGTGAGAACGTGTCGGCTATGGCCAGCACGTCCCGGTGGAAGTGCATGCACCCTTTCGGGCGACCCGTCGTGCCGGAGGTGAACGCGATCAGGGCGACGTCGTCGGAGGCGGTGTCCACCGCCGGGTAGGGGTCCGCGGGCGCCGGCCGGCACAGCAGGTCGTCGGGGGTGTCACCGCCGTACGTCGTGATCCGCAGCCCGGGTATCGAGGCCTTCGCCAGGTCGTCCACCACCCGGATGTCGCACAGGGCGTGCCCCACCCGGGCGATCTCGCACAGGGTCGCCAGCTCGTGCGGGCGCTGCTGGGCCAGCACGGTGACCGCGACCGCGCCCGCCTTCAGCACGGCCAGCCAGCAGGCGGCGAGCCAGGGCGTGGTGGGGCCGCGCAGCAGCACCCGGTTGCCCGGGACCACGCCCAGGGAGCCCGTGAGCAGGTGCGCGATCCGGTCGACCCGCGTGCGCAGTTCCCCGTAGCTCCAGGTGGGGCCGTCGGGGGTGTGGAACGCCGGGCGGGCCGGGTCGGCGTGGTCGAGGAGTTCGGCGGCGCAGTTCAGCCGGTCGGGGTAGCGCAGCTCCGGCAGGTCGAACCGCAGCTCGGGCCACTCGTGCGGCGGGGGCAGGTGGTCGCGCGCGAAGGTGTCGACGTGGGCCGAGAGATGCATGGTGGTCCGCCCCCTTGCCGTGACAGGTGTCCGCGACCGATGTCCGAACGGGCTTGCTGGTGGGCTCGCGCATCGAGCGTATCGCCTTGGTGACGGCAGTCAACTGTGCGCGATAACGTCGGGAGGTGGGTAGGGAAGGGCGTGGGGACGGCCATGGGCCCGCCCCGGAGGGAGGACCGGCTGTGTCCGCATTCTCACTCGGACCGGAGCAGACCGCCTGGTGTGCCGAGCTGCGCGAGCTGGCCGCCGAACGGCTGCGCCCGCTCGCCGGCCAGGGGGAACCCGGCCGTGTCAACCGGTCGCTCCTCGCCGAACTCGGCCGACTGGGCCTGCTCGCACGCCTGTTCGACTCCGGTGCGCTGGACCTGTGCCTGATGCGGGAGTCCCTGGCCCAGGCCTGCACCGAGGCCGAGACCGCCCTCGCCCTCCAGGGACTCGGCGCCCACCCGGTGCACGCCCACGGGACCCCGGCCCAGCGGGAGCGCTGGCTGCCCCGGGTCGCCGACGGCAGCGCGGTCGCCGCCTTCGCGCTCAGCGAGCCGGGCGCCGGCTCGGACGCGGCGGCCCTGGCTCTCATGGCCGAGCCCGACGGCGGGGGCTGGCGGCTCACCGGCGCCAAGTGCTGGATCTCCAACGCCCCCGAGGCCGACTTCTACACCGTCTTCGCCCGCACCACGCCCGGCGCCGGAGCCCGCGGGGTGACCGCCTTCCTCGTCCCCGCCGACCGGCCCGGACTCACCGGCAGCCCGCTGGAGATGATCTCGCCGCACCCCATCGGCACCCTCGGCTTCGACGCCGTCCCGGTCACCGCCGCCGATGTGCTCGGCGAGCCCGACCGCGGCTTCGCCGTCGCCATGGGCACCCTCAACCTCTTCCGCCCCAGCGTCGGCGCCTTCGCGGTCGGCATGGCCCAGGCGGCGCTGGACGCCACCGTGGCCCACACCAGCCGGCGCGAGGCCTTCCACGGCACACTGATGGACCTTCAGGCCGTGGCCCACCAGGTCGCCGAGATGGCCCTGCGCACCGAGGCGGCCCGGCTCATGGTGTACGCGGCCGCTGCGGCCCACGACGCCGGAGCCGCCGACGTGCCGCGGCGCGCCGCGATGGCCAAGCTGCTCGCCACCGAGACCGCGCAGTACGTCGTCGACACCGCCGTCCAGCTGCACGGCGCCCGCGCCCTGCGCCGCGGCCACCTCCTCGAACACCTCTACCGCGAGGTGCGCGCCCCCCGCATCTACGAGGGCGCCAGCGAGGTCCAGCGCGGCATCATCGCCAAGGAGTTGTACGCCACGGCCCGGAAGGAGGCACGGTGACGACCGAGCGCGTCAACCCGCCCGAGCTGTCCCCGCCCACGGGCTTCTCGCACGCCGTCGTCGCGGCCGGCTCGCGCGTGGTGTTCCTCGCCGGGCAGACCGCCCTGGACACCGACGGCAAGATCACCGGCGACACGCTGCCCGAGCAGTTCGCGAAGGCCCTCGGCAACCTCCTCACCGCCCTGCGCGCGGCCGGCGGCGCCCCCGCCGACCTGGCCCGGGTCACCGTCTACGCCACGGACGTCGCCGCCTACCGCGCCCACGCGCGCGAACTGGGCCGGATCTGGCGGGAGTCGGCGGGCCGCGACTATCCGGCGATGGCCGTCGTGGAGGTCGTACGCCTGTGGGACGAGCGGGCGCTGGTGGAGCTGGACGGGTTCGCCGTCCTGCCGTAGCCCCCGGTGGCGTCCGGCCGTACCCCGTGTGACCTGGCCCGTTCGGTTTCATGACGCGCCACCGATGGGGTGACGGTCACGTCCGCCGACCCGGCCGCCCGGTACCAGTGGAGACCCTCGAACCCCTGGAACCGGGAGGTACCCCGTGCCCGTACGCCCCCTCCTCGCCTCGGCCCTCGGTGCCGCGGCCCTGCTGTGCGCCGCCGTCACCCCGGCCTGCGCCGACCCCGCCGAGCTGATCACCGTCGACCCCGTCGGCCGGATCGCGCCCGACGGCACGGTGACGCTGTCCGGCACCTACCGCTGCACCGGCGGCACCGGGCCGGTGTTCGTCAGTTCCTCGGTCAGTCAGGGCGACGCCCGCCTCCGGCACGGCGTCGGCGGCGGCACCGCCCGGTGCGACGGTGCCGAGCACCGCTGGGAGAACTCCGGCAAGGTCACGCCCGGGGCGCTGAAGGCGGGGACGGCGCGGGTGGAGGCCACGCTCACCGAGCTGCGCCCGTCGGGCATCCTCCTGCTGCCGGCGTTCCACGCGGTGACGGACCGGACCGTCACGCTCACCCAGGAGTGACGCCGGACGCGGCACCCCGTCACAGGCGGCCGGCCCCGTCCCGGTCCGGCGGAGCCGTCCTGCGCCGGACCACCGGGGCGCCCGGCCGGCGCAGGGCGGCGACGAACTTGTAGCGGGAACCCCGGTACACCGAGCGGACCCATTCCACCGGGGTGCCCGCCGCGTCCCGCGAGTGCCGGGACAGCAGCAGCATCGGCAGCCCCACGTCGGTGCCCAGCAGTTGGGCCTCGCGCGGGGTCGACAGCGAGGTCTCGATGGTCTCGTCGGCCTCGGCGAGATGGACGCCGTACACCTCGGCGAGCGCCGTGTAGAGCGACGGGCAGGTGGCCAGGGAACGGCGCAGGCCCGGGAAGCGGCGCACGGACAGATGGGTCGTCTCGATCGCCATCGGGTCGCCGCTGGCCAGCCGCAGCCGCTCGATGCGCAGCACCTTCTCGCCGATGGCGATGCCCAGCAGGCCCGCCAGCTTCTCGTCCGCCGGGACCTCCCCGATGTCCAGCGTCTGCGAGGCGGGCGTGAGGCCCTGGGCCCGCATGTCCTCGGTGTGCGAGGTGAGGTGGAGCGTGCGGTAGAGCTTGGGCTGGGCGACGAAGGTGCCCTTGCCCTGGATCCGGTCGAGCCGGCCCTCGCCCACGAGTTCCTGGAGCGCCTGCCGCACGGTGGTCCGCGAGGTGTCGAACCGGACGGCGAGCAGACGTTCCGCGGGCATGGCCGAACCGGGCTGCAGCGCCTCGGCCATGGAGAGCAGCTGCTGCTTGATCCGGTAGTACTTCGGCACGCGCGCGGTGCGGCCGGACGCCCCCCTGTACGGCTGGGCGCTGCTGACGTCGGTGGTCATGCCTGCCTTCCCGGCTGTGTCGACGGTCTCCCGTTATAGCGAGCAACAGCCCTATGGTCTAGTCCAAATGAACGGTCCGGGCGAAAGGGACGGAATGCGGACGGACGCGCTCCGGTGACTTTCTCGTAACGGCCCGGACCGGCTTTCCGAACCACCCTTGACACTCCAAAAGGTCTAGGCCAAGCTCCACCGTACTGGTCTACACCATTAGTGGCCAGGTCCCGAGCCCTACGTGCAACAGCGTCGTACGCAGGTCACCGCCGAGGGCGTGGGGGGTTAGTGGCATCCCTGAGGAGGGTGGCGTGAAGCGCAAGCTTGCGGCCGCGATCGTGATCGCGGGCATGATGGTCTCCGTGTCGGCGTGCGGCGGGGACGACGGCGACGACAGCGGCAAGAACGCGGGACCGGACAGCTTCAAGGGCCAGACCCTGACGGTCTGGGCGATGGACGGCTCCACGCCGGACCAGTGGGTCAAGGACGTCACGGCCGCGTTCGAGAAGAAGACCGGCGCCAAGCTGAAGTTCGAGACGCAGAAGTGGGACGGGATCCAGCAGAAGATCACCACCGCCCTCTCCGAGTCCAACCCGCCGGACGTGCTGGAGGTCGGCAACACCCAGACCCCGGCCTACGCGGCCACCGGCGGCCTCGCCGACCTGAGCGACCTGAAGAAGGAGATCGGCGCCGACTGGACGCCGTCGGTCTCGCAGTCCTCCGTCTACGACGGCAAGCAGTACGCCGCCCCCTGGTACTTCGCCAACCGCGTCGTCATCTACAACAAGAAGATCTGGGCCAAGGCCGGCATCAAGGACACCCCGAAGACCCGGGACGAGTTCTTCAAGGACCTGGAGGCCATCGGCAAGAAGACCGACGCCGAGCCGCTCTACCTGCCCGGCCAGAACTGGTACTTCTTCGACGGCCTGACCATCGGCCAGGGCGCCGACCTGGTGAAGAAGGACGGCGACAAGTACGTCTCCAACCTCGGTGACCCCAAGGTCGCCAAGGCCATGGAGATCTACAAGAAGTACGCCTCCTACTCCAAGGCCCCCAAGGACAAGGACGAGGCCACCCCGCAGCAGGCCGAGGTCTTCGCCAAGGGCAAGACCGGCGCGTTCATCGGCATGGGCTGGGAGGCCGGTACGGCCGTCACCGCCAACAAGGCCATCGAGAAGGACCTCGGCTACTTCACCATTCCCGGTGAGAGCGCCGACAAGCCCGAGGGCGTCTTCCTCGGCGGCTCCAACCTCGCCGTCGCCGAGGGCAGCAAGAAGCAGGCCCTGGCCAAGGAGTTCCTGAAGATCGCCCTGTCCGACCAGTACGAGGGCGAACTGGCCAAGCTCAACGGCGTCATCCCGAACAAGCAGTCCCTGGAGTCGAACCTCAAGGGCAACGCCGTCGCCGAGGCCGCCGCCCCCGGTGCCGCGGTCGGTGGCACCACCCCGCTGATCCCCGAGTGGGGCGCGGTGGAGAACAACCCGAACCCGATCAAGTCGTACATGACGGCCGTGCTGAACGGCAAGTCCCCGGCGGACGCCGCCAAGCAGGTCGAGGGCGAGATCAACAAGCGCCTGGCCCAGCAGAACTGATGACCGCGCCGGGGGCGCCGCGCTCGCGCCCCCGGCTCACCTGTGTCGTCCGTACGGCCACGGAAGAGATGGCAACTCATGTCAGTGCAGACCGAAGGCACGGACACGGCCGGGGAGCCCGCTGTCCGCAAGGCCCGGGTGCCGGCCCCGCCGCGCGGTGACAGCCGCACCGCCGGCGCCCCGTCCCGGCGCGGAGCCGCCGCCCCCTACCTGCTCCTGCTGCCCGCGCTGCTGGCCACCGCGGTGCTCCTCGGCTGGCCCCTGGTCAAGAACGGCATGCTGTCGTTCCAGAACCTCAACCCGCGCCAGCTCATCCAGCACCTCACCGAGTGGAACGGCGTCGACAACTACCGGGAGGTGCTGAGCGGCGGGGACTTCTGGCGCGTCGTCGAGCGCTCCGTCTTCTTCACCGCCGTCAACGTCGCACTGATCATGGTGCTCGGCACCCTGGTCGGCCTGCTGCTGGCCCGCCTCGGTGCCAAGATGCGGCTGCTGCTGATGATCGGTCTCGTCCTCGCGTGGGCCATGCCGGTCATCGCGGCCACCACCGTCTACCAGTGGCTGTTCGCCCAGCGCTTCGGTGTCGTCAACTGGGTGCTGGACAAGCTCGGCTGGCACTCCATGGCCGACCACAACTGGCTCCAGACCCAGTTCTCCACCTTCGCCGTGATCACCCTGCTCCTGGTCTGGCAGTCCATACCCTTCGTGGCGATCAACCTCTACGCGGCCACCACCACGATCCCCCGCGAGCTGTACGAGGCCGCCTCCCTGGACGGCGCCGGCGCCTGGAAGAGCTTCACCTCGGTGACCCTGCCGTTCCTGCGGCCCTTCCTGTACGCCACGACCTTCCTCGAAGTCATCTGGATCTTCAAGGCGTTCCCACAGATCTTCGCGATGAACGAGGGCGGCCCCGACCACCTCACCGAGACCCTGCCGATCTACGCCTACGTCGAGGGTGTCGGCAACCAGCACTTCGGAGTCGGCGCCGCCATCTCCTTCCTGACCATCCTGGTCCTGCTCGTCATCACCTCGTACTACCTGCGCATGGTGCTCAAGCAAGAGGAGGACGAGCTGTGAAGCGCTCGCTCTTCGGCCGCTTCTGGCCCAACGCGACCGCCGTCGTCCTCTTCGTCGGCTTCGTGTTCCCCGTGTACTGGATGTTCGCCACGGCCTTCAAGCCGACCGGCGACATCATCGCCGAGGACCCGGTGTGGTTCCCGACCGACGCCACCCTCGAACACTTCAAGAAGGCCGTCGACGCCGACCACTTCTGGACCCTGGTCGTCAACTCCGTCACCGTCACGGTCCTGTCGGTCGTCTTCTCGCTCGTCATCGCCCTGTTCGCCGCCTTCGCCCTCGCGCGGATGCGGTTCAAGGGCCGGCGCGGCCTCATCGTGACGTTCATGCTGGCGCAGATGGCCCCCTGGGAGGTCATGATCATCGCCATCTACATGATCGTCCGGGACAACGACATGCTCAACAGCCTCGTCCCGCTCACCGTCTTCTACACGGTGATGGTGCTCCCGCTGACCCTCCTCACGCTGCGCGGCTACGTCGCCGCCGTGCCCAAGGAGCTGGAGGAGTCGGCGATGATCGACGGCTGCACCCGCACCCAGGCCTTCATCAAGGTGATCTTCCCGCTGCTCGCGCCCGGTCTGATGGCGACCTCGCTGTTCGGCTTCGTCACCGCCTGGAACGAGTTCCCGCTCGTCCTGATCCTCAACAAGGACATCGAGAAGCAGACCCTGCCGCTGTGGCTGTCCCAGTTCCAGACCGCCTTCGGCGACGACTGGGGCGCCACCATGGCCGCCTCGTCCCTGTTCGCGCTGCCCATCCTGATCCTCTTCATCTTCCTGCAACGCAAGGCTGTCAGCGGTCTCACCGACGGCGCCGTGAAGGGATGACGCCCCGATGACCACCATCGCCACCACCGCGTCCGGCAGCGGCTCCGCCGCGGGCGACGCCCTCGCCCGGGACGCCCTCGCGGTGCTGCAACCGGGGTTCGACGGCACCACCGCGCCCGACTGGGTGCGCCGCCGCATCGGCGAGGGCCTCGCCTCCGTCGCCCTGTTCGGCCGCAACGTCGTCGGCGAGGAGCAGGTCAGCGCGCTCACCCGGCAGCTGCGCGCCGAACGCGACGACCTGCTGGTCGCCATCGACGAGGAGAGCGGCGACGTCACCCGCCTCGACGTGCGCACCGGCTCCTCCTTCCCCGGCAACCACGCCCTCGGCGCTGTCGACGACCCCGCTCTCACCCGGGCCGTCTCCCGGGAACTGGGCCGGCGCCTGGCCGCCTGCGGCGTCACCTTCGACTGGGCGCCCTCCGCCGACGTCAACGCCAACCCCGACAACCCCGTCATCGGCGTCCGCTCCTTCGGCGCGAGCCCCGACCTGGTGGCCCGGCACACCGCCGCCTGGGTCGAGGGCCTTCAGTCCACCGGCGTCGCCGCCTGCACCAAGCACTTCCCCGGCCACGGCGACACCAACGTCGACTCCCACCACGCCGTACCCCGCATCGACGTCGACGCCGACACCCTGTACGAGCGCGAACTGCCCCCGTTCCGCGCGGCCATCGCCGCCGGCACCCGGGCCGTCATGAGCGCCCACATCCTCGTCCCCGCCCTGGACCCCGACCGCCCCGGCACCCTGTCCCGGCGCGTCCTCACCGACCTGCTGCGCGGCGAGCTCGGCTACCAGGGCCTGATCGTCACCGACGGCATGGAGATGCGGGCGATCGCCGGCACCTACGGCCTGGAGCACGGGGTGGTCCTCGCCATCGCGGCCGGCGCCGACGCCATCTGCGTGGGCGGCGGACTGTGCGACGAGGGCACCGTGCTGAAGCTGCGGGACGCCCTCGTGGCCGCCGTACGCTCCGGGGAACTGCCCGAGGAACGGCTCGCCGACGCGGCGGCCCGGGTCCGCGACCTGGCCGCCTGGACCGTCGCGGCCCGCGGCGACGCCGAGAAGACCCCGGCCGACCCGGAGATCGGCCTCGTCGCGGCCCGCCGCGCGCTGACCGTGACCCGCGCGGGCGCCGCCGCACCGGTCACCGCACCGGTGTACGTCGCCCAGTTCAACCCCGCCCCGAACATCGCCGTCGGCGACCAGACCCCCTGGGGCGTCGCCGCCGAGCTGGAGCGGCGGCTGCCCGGCAGCGCCTCCGGCTCCTTCACCGGCGAGGGTGCCGGTGCCGCCGTCCTCGACGCGGCGGGCGGACGCCGGATCGTCGCCGTGGTCCGCGACGAACACCGGCACGACTGGATGGGCTCCGCGCTCGACACCCTGCTCGCCGCCCGGCCCGACACCGTCGTCGTCGAGATGGGCCTGCCCCAGGCCCCGCCGCGCGGCGCCCTGCACATCGCCACCTACGGCGCCGCCCGGGTCTGCGGTGTGGCGGCGGCGGAAGCCGTCGTCGCGGGCTGACCCACGACCCCACCGGCCGCCCCCCGCGGGGGGGGGGCCCCCCCGGGGAACCCCCGCCCGGGGGGGCCCCGCGGGGGCCACCCCCGCCGGCGCGCGGCCCCCCACCGGGTCAGCTCATGCCGGTTGGACAGCTGGAGCTTGCGCAGGACGGCCGAGACATGGGACTCCACCGTCTTCACGGAGATGAACAGCTGC
>NZ_JBEXKG010000083.1:0-34730 GCF_040609555.1 Streptomyces sp. NPDC004658 | reverse complement strand
CCCTGCGCTATCACGGCACCGACGCGGCTCATCTGGGCGAGGTCCTGCGCGTGCGGACCATTTCGCACCTCGGGGTCGACGTCCGGGTCGGCACCCGGGAGCCGGCCGGGCCCGGCGTCCCCCCGGACGCGGTGCCGCAGCCGGTCAGCAGACCGCCCGCCACCGCGCCCGCCGTCACCAGCGTGCGGCGGCGCACCATGCGGCTGCGCAGGTACTCGTACTGCTCGGCCATGCTCAGCCGCTCGGCGAGCGGACGGGGGATGCCGACGTCGGGAGTCTCCATGTCCCGGAACGTTCCACCGGGAGGCAACGTCCTTGCCGCGCAAGGGTGAACGTCGACCGACGGGCGGACACCGGCAACACGTCCGGGTGTCCGTATCGCGGACGGTATGTGTCATCACCTGGGACGAGGAGTAGGGTGCCCGCATGTCTCGCAGCATCAATCTCGCAGTGATCCCCGGTGACGGCATCGGCCAGGAGGTCGTGGCCGAGGGTCTGAAGGTCCTCTCCGCCGTCCTGCCGCAGGATGTGAAGCTGGAGACCGAGGAGTACGACTTCGGCGCCAAGCGCTACCACGCCACCGGTGAGACCCTCACCGACGCCGACCTCGACTCCCTCAAGCGGCACGACGCCATCCTGCTCGGCGCCATCGGCGACCCGTCGGTGCCGTCCGGCGTCCTGGAGCGCGGCTTCCTGCTCAAGCTCCGCTTCGCCTTCGACCACCACGTCAACCTGCGTCCGTCGAAGCTGCTGCCGGGTGTCGCCACCCCGCTCGCCGGCCAGCCGGAGATCGACTTCGTCGTCGTCCGCGAGGGCACCGAGGGCCCGTACACCGGCAACGGCGGCACCATCCGCAAGGGCACCGCGCACGAGGTCGCCACCGAGGTGTCCGTCAACACGGCCTACGGTGTCGAGCGCGTCGTCCGCGACGCCTTCGAGCGCGCCCAGGCCCGCCCGCGCAAGAAGCTCACGCTGGTCCACAAGAACAACGTGCTGACGTTCGCCGGGCACCTGTGGACGAACATCTTCCACCAGGTGGCCGAGGAGTACCCCGAGGTCACCACCGACTACATCCACGTCGACGCCGCGACCATCTACCTGGTCACCGACCCGGGCCGGTTCGACGTCATCGTCACCGACAACCTCTTCGGCGACATCATCACCGACCTCGCCGCGGCCGTCTCCGGCGGCATCGGCGTGGCCGCCTCCGGGAACATCAACCCCACCCGCGAGTTCCCCTCGATGTTCGAGCCCGTCCACGGTTCGGCCCCGGACATCGCCGGACAGGGCAAGGCCGACCCCACCGCCACCGTCCTGTCCGTGGCCCTGCTGCTGCGCCACCTCGGCTACGACGCCGAGGCGGACCGGATCGACGCGGCGGTCGCCGCCGACCTCACCGAGCGCGCCGGGAAGCCGGCCCGCTCCACCTCCGAGATCGGCGACGCGCTCGCCGTACGCGTAGCCGGCTGACCCGCCGCGCTACACCGAGCCGCCGGGTCGCAACCGCACCCGGCGGCTTTTCCTGTGCCTCGCCGGGTGCCACCATCAACCCCTGGACCGCTTCACCCCGATTCCGTCCGCTACCGCCCCCCGCGCGATAATCGAACGCGGAGCCGCGATACGAGGGAATGCTCGGACGTCCTAGCACCGACGACCGGGAGGTGTGAGCGCGGCCCGTCACTACAACCGGTGAAGGACAATCACTCATGACGACGCCCACGATCGAGCTCAAGCCCTCCGCCAGTCCGCTCGCCGCCGCGGAACGCGAGGCGATCCTCGCCGCCCCCGGGTTCGGCCGCCACTTCACCGACCACATGGTGACGATCAAGTGGACCGAGGGCCGCGGCTGGCACGACGGTCAGCTCGTTCCGTACGGGCCGATCTCCCTGGACCCGTCCACGCACGTCCTGCACTACGGCCAGGAGATCTTCGAGGGCCTGAAGGCCTACCGCCAGCCCGACGGCTCGGTCGCGCTGTTCCGTCCCGAGGCCAACGCCCGCCGCTTCCGCAACTCCGCCCGCCGCATGGCCATGGCCGAGCTGCCCGAGGAGCTGTTCATCGCGGCGCTGGACGCGCTGCTCACCCAGGACGCCGACTGGGTCCCGCCGCACGGCGGCGAGGCCTCCCTCTACCTGCGGCCGTTCATGTTCGCCACGGAGGCCGCGCTCGGCGTGCACCCGGCGAACGAGTACCTGTTCATGCTGATCGCCTCCCCGTCCGGCGCGTACTTCGCCGGCGGTGTCAAGCCGGTCACCATCTGGGTCTCCGAGGACCACGTCCGCGCCGTCCCGGGCGGTACCGGCGACGCCAAGACCGGCGGCAACTACGCCGCGTCCCTGCTGCCGCAGGCCGAGGCCGCCGCGCACGGCTGCGACCAGGTCGTCTACCTCGACGCGGTCACCCGCACCAAGGTCGAGGAGAGCGGCAGCATGAACGTCGCGTTCGTCTACGGCGACCGGATCGTCACCCCGTCGCTCACCGGCTCCATCCTGGAGGGCATCACCCGTGACTCCCTCCTCCAGGTCGCCCGTGACCTCGGCTACACCGCCGAGGAAGGGGTGGTCACCCTCCAGCAGTGGCGCGAGGACGCCGCGTCCGGTGCGCTGACCGAGGTGTTCGCGTGCGGTACCGCCGCCGTGGTCACGCCGATCGGCCACGTCAAGACGAAGACCGACCAGTGGTCCCACGGCGACGGCACGCCCGGCCCGGTCACCAGCCGGCTGCGCGAGGCGCTGCTGGGCATCCAGCGGGGCCTGATCGAGGACAAGCACGGCTGGATGCACCGGATCGGCTGAGGACGCGGTCGAAGCGCCCCGAAGGGGTGCCGGGCGTCCGCGGGCCGGTACGGCCGGCCCGCGGTTCCCCGCACCCCTTCGGGGCGCTTTTCGTTGGGCGTCCTGCCGCTCGGCCCGGCTAGAGCACTGCTCAATCGAAGCGTGTCCACTCTCCGGTCAGTGCTTCTCTTTGCTGGATTCCCTGTTTAGAGTGTTGCTCTAACCAGTGAGGCAAGGAGGTGCCGCGCCGTGCGACTGACCCCCACGGAACGCGACCGGCTGCTGCTCTTCGGGGCGGCCGAGCTGGCCCGGGCCCGCCGGGCGCGCGGCCTGAGGCTGAACGTGCCCGAGGCCACCGCGCTGATCGCGGACACCGTCTGCGAGGCCGCCCGCGACGGCAAGCGGCTCGCCGAGGCCGTCGAGGCGGCCCGGTCGGTCCTCGGCCCCGAGGACGTCCTGCCGGGTGTCGCCGACATCGTCACCGAGGTGATGGTCGAGGCCGTCTTCGACGACGGCTCCCGGCTCGCGGTCGTCTCCGACCCCATCGGCTGGGGGTCCCCCCGCGAAGCAGGGGGAGGCCTGGGCGCGGACGGCCCGGGCGCCCTGCTCCCCGGCCCCGGGCACGCCGACCCGGAGCCCGTCGTCCGGCTGCGCGTCACCAACACCGCGGGCGTGCCGGTCTCCGTCACCTCCCACTTCCACTTCTTCGAGGCCAACCCGCGCCTCGACTTCGACCGCGAGCGCGCCTACGGCATGCGGCTGGCCGTACCCGCCGGGTCCTCGGTCCGCTTCGGGCCGGGGGAGAGCGAGGAGGTCGGGCTCGTGCCGATCGGGGGCGAGCGGACCGCGATCGGCTTCGCCGGACTGGTCGACGGGCCGCTGGACGCGCCGGGCGCGCGGGAGGAAGCCCTCCGCAGGGCCGCCGCCTGCGGATACCTGGGAGTGACACCGGAAGGGGGCGAGGAGCGATGAGCCGCTCGAAGGGACGCGAGGTGAGCCGGTCGATCCACGTCGACCCGCACGCCTACGCCGCCACCCACGGCCCCCGCGCCGGCGACCGCATCCGCCTCGGCGACTCCGGGCTCACCGTCCGCGTCGAGTCCGACTCCCAGAAGTACGGCGACGAGTTCCTCGCCGGCTTCGGCAAGACCGCCCGCGACGGACTGCACCTGAAGGCCGCCGCCGTCCGGGACACCTGCGACGTCGTGATCAGCAACGTCGTCGTGATCGACGCGGTGCAGGGCATCAGGAAGGTGTCCATCGGCATCCGCGAGGGCCGCATCCACGCGATCGGGCGGGCCGGCAATCCGGACACCCTGGACGGCGTGGACGTCGTCGTCGGCACCGGCACCTCGATCGTCTCCGGCGAGGGGCTGATCGCCACCGCCGGTGCCGTCGACACCCATGTGCACCTGCTGTCGCCGCGCATCATGGAGGCGTCCCTCGCCTCCGGCGTCACCACGATCATCGGGCAGGAGTTCGGCCCGGTGTGGGGCGTCGGCGTCAACTCGCCCTGGGCGCTGCGGCACGCCTTCAACGCCTTCGACGCCTGGCCGGTCAACATCGGCTTCCTGGGCCGGGGTTCCTCGTCCGACGCGGCGCCCCTCGTCGAGGCCCTGGCCGAAGGGGGCGCGAGCGGTTTCAAGGTGCACGAGGACATGGGCGCCCACACCCGCGCGCTGGACACCGCCCTGAGGGTCGCCGAGGAGCACGACGTCCAAGTCACCCTGCACAGCGACGGGTTGAACGAGTGCCTGTCGGTCGAGGACACCCTGCGGGTGCTGGAGGGCCGCACGATCCACGCCTTCCACATCGAGGGCTGCGGCGGCGGACACGTGCCCAACGTGCTGAAGATGGCGGGCGTCCCGAACGTCATCGGCTCCTCCACCAACCCCACCCTGCCCT
Organism: Streptomyces sp. NPDC004658; assembly: GCF_040609555.1. Lineage (NCBI taxonomy): Bacteria > Bacillati > Actinomycetota > Actinomycetes > Kitasatosporales > Streptomycetaceae > Streptomyces > Streptomyces sp. NPDC004658. The sequence goes on along the minus strand of NZ_JBEXKG010000083.1, from coordinate 30,051 downwards.
TCGGCCGGGACGCGGTCGCCGAGCACTACGGCATGATCGTCTCCGTCCACGACCTGAAGACCGACCTGCCCGGCGACGCGGCGATGGCCCGCGACCGGATCCGGGCCGGCACGATGGGCGCCGAGGACGTGCTGCACGACCTGGGCGCGATCGGCATCACCTCCTCCGACGCCCAGGGCATGGGCCGGGCCGGTGAGACGGTCCGCCGCACCTTCGCCATGGCCGGCAAGATGAAGGCCGAACTGGGCCCCCTGGAGGGCGACGGCGAGGGCGACGACAACGCGCGCGTCCTGCGCTACATGGCCAAGCTGACCATCAACCCCGCCCTCGCGCACGGGCTGTCGCACGAGGTCGGCTCGATCGAGGTGGGCAAGCTCGCCGACATCGTGCTGTGGCGACCGGAGTACTTCGGGGCCAAGCCGCAGCTCGTCCTGAAGGCGGGCTTCCCGGCGTACGGCGTGGTCGGCGACCCCAACGCGGCCACCGACACCTGCGAACCCCTCGTGCTGGGCCCGCAGTTCGGGGCGTACGGCGCCACGGCCGCCGACCTCTCGGTGGCGTTCGTCGCCCGCGCCGCCGTCGACCAGGGCAACGACCGGATGCCGACCCGGCGCCGCAGGGTCGCCGTGCGCGGCACCCGGGGCATCGGCCCCGCCGACCTGCGCCTGAACTCCCGTACCGGAGCGGTGGACGTCGACGGGCGCACCGGCCTGGTCACGCTCGACGGCGAGCCGCTGCGCTCCGAGCCGGCCGACTCCGTCTCCCTCAACCGCCTCTACTTCCTCTGAAGGACCCGCGCCATGAGCACCCCCGCCGCCGACGGTTTCCGCATGCCCGCCGAGTGGGCCCCGCACGAGCGCACCTGGATGGCCTGGCCCGGCCCCAACCCCACCTTCGACGACCCCGGCGACCTGGCCGCCGCCCGGACCGCCTGGGCGTCCGTGGCCCGCGCCGTCCGCCGCTTCGAGCCGGTGACGGTCGTGTGCGGCCCCGGCCAGTCGGAGGACGCCCGGGCGCTGCTGGGGCCGGGCGTCGACACCGTCGAGCGGGACCTGGACGACGCCTGGATGCGGGACATCGGTCCGACGTTCCTCACCGACGGCCGGGGCGGACTGGCCGCCGTGGACTGGACGTTCAACGGCTGGGGCGCCCAGGACTGGGCCCGCTGGGAGCACGACTCCCGGATCGGCGCGTACGTGTCCGACCTCGCGGGCGCGAAGACGTACGCCTCGAAGCTGGTCAACGAGGGCGGAGCGATCCACGTCGACGGCGAGGGCACCGTACTGCTCACCGAGACCGTGCAGCTCGGCCCCGAGCGCAACCCGCACTGGACCAGGCTGGAGGTGGAGGCGGAGATCCACGCCCACCTCGGCACCAGCAAGGCGATATGGCTGCCGCGCGGCCTGACCGCCGACTACCCTCCCCACGGCTTCGGCACCCTCGGGCACGTCGACATCGTCGCGGCGTTCGCCCGGCCGGGTGTCGTGGTCGCCCACCACCAGCCGGACCCGGCGCACCCCGACCACGAGGTCACCCAGGAGGTCATCGGCCTGCTGCGGTCGGCGACCGACGCCCGGGGCCGCCGCCTGGAGGTCGTGGAGGTGCCCGCGCCGACCGCCCTGGAGGCCGACGGGCACTGGGCGGACTACTCCTACATCAACCACTACCTCTGCAACGGCGGCGTGGTGCTGTGCGGCTTCGACGACCCGCGCGACGAGATCGCCGCGGGGATCTTCCGGCGCCTGTTCCCGGAGCGGACGGTGACGCTGGTGGACGCGCGTACGATCTTCGCGGGCGGGGGCGGTATCCACTGCATCACGCAACAGCAGCCGAAGGCCTGACACACACGGGAGCAGCAGATGGCCGGTGCGGGCCGGGCGCGCAGGAACGCGCCGCCGCGCGAGGAGGTCCTCGCCGCGGCCATGGACATGATCGCCGAGCGCGGTCTGGAGCAGCTCACCATGGCGGGGCTGGGCCGCGAGGTCGGCATGAGCAGCGGCCACCTGCTGTACTACTTCCGCTCCAAGGACGAGCTGCTGCTGCGGACGCTGGAGTGGAGCGAGGGCCGGCTGGGCGCGGAGCGGGGCCGGCTGCTGGCGGGCCCGGGGACCGCGAGGGAGCGTCTGTCGGCCTACGTCGACCTGTACGTGCCCGACGGCCACCGCGACCCGCACTGGACGCTGTGGCTGGAGGTCTGGAACCGGTCGCAGAACGCCGACGACGACGCACGGGCCCGGCAGGCGGCGATCGAGGGCGCCTGGCACCGCGACCTGGTCGCCCTGATCGCCGAGGGGATCTCGCGGGGGGAGTTCCGACGTGTGGACGCCGATCGCTTCGCGGCCCGGCTGCGCGCGCTGCTGGACGGATTCTCGATTCACGTGGCCATCGGGCTGCGGGGCACCGACAGGGAACAAGTCCTCACCCACGTCGGGGAGTTCATCGAGGACGGGCTGGCTGTGATCCCCTAGGGTGACACCGTCGGAATCGTTTCCTCCGCGGGCGGGCAGGTAACGGCCCATGGGACGACAACACTGGAAGAAGATCTGGGTCGGCTCGGCGGGAAACATGGTCGAGTGGTTCGACTGGTTCGTGTACGCGAGCTTCGCCACGTACTTCGCCGGCGCGTTCTTCCCGAGCGGCAACCCCACCGCCCAGCTGATGAACACCGCCGGCATCTTCGCCGTCGGCTTCTTCATGCGCCCCGTCGGCGGCTGGCTGCTGGGCAGGGTCGGTGACCGCAAGGGCCGCAAGGCGGCGCTGACCCTGACCGTCACGCTGATGTCGGCCTCGGCGGTCCTCATCGCCGTCGCCCCCACCTACGGGGTCGCCGGCTACGGCGGAGCCGTCGTGCTGCTCGTCGCCCGCCTGCTCCAGGGCCTGTCGGTGGGCGGCGAGTACGCGGCCAGCGCCACCTATCTGACCGAGGCGTCGGACCCGCGGCGGCGCGGCTTCGCGTCCAGCTTCCAGTACGTGTCCATGACCGCCGGCCAGATCGTCGGCCTCGGCCTGCAGATCGTCCTGCAGCGCACCATGTCCGACGACGCCCTGCACAGCTACGGCTGGCGCATCCCGTTCGTCGTCGGCGCGCTCGGCGCCGCCGTCGTCTTCTATCTGCGCCGGAACATGCTGGAGACGGAGGTGTACGAGGAGGACACCTCGCACTCCGGGGAGCGCGGCACCCTGCGCGCGCTGTGGCAGCACCGGCGGGAGGCGTTCCTGGTGGTCGCCCTCACCATGGGCGGCACGGTGGCGTACTACACGTACACCACCTACCTCACGAAGTACCTGTCCAACTCGGCGGGGCTGTCCAAGGAGACCGCCACGCTCGTCTCGTTCACCGCGCTGATCGTCTTCGCCTGCCTCCAGCCGCTCGCGGGCGCCCTCTCCGACCGCATCGGCCGCCGCCCGCTGCTGATCACGTTCGCCGTCGGCTCCACCTTCCTCACGGTCCCGATCATGACGCTGCTCCGGCACGCGGACGGCTACTGGCCCGCCCTCGGCCTCGCCCTGCTCGCACTGGTCGTGGTCACCGGCTACACCTCCATCAACGCCTGCGTGAAGGCCGAGCTGTTCCCGACCGGGGTGCGCGCGCTCGGTGTCGCTCTGTCGTACGCCATCGCCAACGCCCTCTTCGGCGGCACCGCCGAGTACGTCGCCCTGTGGTTCAAGAAGGGCGGCATCGAGTCCGGCTTCTACTGGTACGTGGCCGGCTGTGCCGCCGTGTCCCTCGTGGTGTACGTCACCATGCGGGAGACCAAGGACCTGGATCTGGCCCGGGTGAGGGCCCGGGAGGATTCCAGCGTGGCGACCGCATCCTGAGACGGGCGGTGAGCCGGGGGCGGGGCTGTGCCAGACTGCCCCCGTGCTCTCGTTCGCCATGATTATTGGCAGCAGGCGCGCCGGTCCGCAGTGACCACCTCGTACGACCAGGTGCGGGTGGCCACCGTCGTCCTCGACCCGCGCGCAGACCTCTCGCACCCGCGAGGGGTTTTTTCGTTTTCCGGCCCACCTTCAGCCGGTGACGGAGCGCGAGGGAGCATGGAGGAACGGTGGAGCCGGTCATTCCGGTAAAGACCGAAGAATTTTCCACAGGAGCCTTGAGACATGACCGAGACGGCAACAAGCGAGCTCGACGACTCGTTCCACGTCTTCGACACCACGCTGCGCGACGGCGCGCAGCGCGAGGGCATCAACCTCACCGTCGCGGACAAGCTCGCCATCGCCCGGCACCTGGACGACTTCGGCGTGGGCTTCATCGAGGGCGGCTGGCCCGGTGCGAACCCGCGCGACACGGAGTTCTTCGCCCGCGCCCGGAAGGAGATCGACTTCCGGCACGCCCAGCTGGTCGCCTTCGGCGCCACCCGCCGCGCCGGTGCGAAAGCCGCCGAGGACCCGCAGGTCAAGGCCCTGCTCAGCTCGGGCGCCCCGGTGATCACCCTGGTCGCCAAGTCGCACGACCGGCACGTGGAGCTGGCGCTGCGCACCACCCTGGACGAGAACCTGGAGATGGTCCGCGACACCGTGTCGTACCTGCGCGAGCAGGGCCGCCGCGTCTTCGTGGACTGCGAGCACTTCTTCGACGGCTACCGCGCCAACCCCGAGTACGCCAAGGCGGTGGTCCGCACCGCCGCCGAGGCCGGCGCCGACGTCGTCGTCCTCTGCGACACCAACGGCGGCATGCTTCCCGCCCAGGTCCACGCGGTCGTCTCCACCGTCCTCGCCGACACCGGGGCCCGGCTCGGCATCCACGCCCAGGACGACACCGGCTGCGCGGTCGCCAACACCCTGGCCGCCGTCGACGCGGGCGCCACCCACGTGCAGTGCACGGCCAACGGCTACGGCGAGCGCGTCGGCAACGCCAACCTGTTCCCGGTGGTCGCCGCCCTGGAACTGAAGTACGGCAAGAAGGTGCTGCCCGAGGGCCGGCTGCGCGAGATGACCCGCATCTCCCACGCCATCGCCGAGGTCGTCAACCTGACGCCGTCGACCCACCAGCCGTACGTGGGCGTCTCGGCCTTCGCGCACAAGGCCGGCCTGCACGCCTCCGCCATCAAGGTCGACCCGGACCTGTACCAGCACATCGACCCCGAGCGGGTCGGCAACACCATGCGCATGCTCGTCTCCGACATGGCGGGCCGCGCCTCGGTCGAGCTGAAGGGCAAGGAGCTGGGCATCGACCTGAGCGGCGACCGCGAGCTGGTCGGCCGGGTGGTCGAGCGGGTGAAGGAGCGGGAGCTCAAGGGCTACACGTACGAGGCGGCGGACGCCTCGTTCGAGCTGCTGCTGCGCGCCGAGGCCGAGGGCAGGCCCCTGAAGTACTTCGACGTCGAGTCCTGGCGGGCCATCGTCGAGGACCGGCCCGACGGCACCCACGCCAACGAGGCCACGGTCAAACTGTGGGCCAAGAGCGAGCGGATCGTCGCCACCGCCGAGGGCAACGGCCCGGTCAACGCCCTGGACCGCGCCCTGCGCGTGGCCCTGGAGAAGATCTACCCGCAGCTCGCCAAGCTGGACCTGGTCGACTACAAGGTCCGCATCCTGGAGGGCAAGCACGGCACCCAGTCCACCACCCGCGTGCTGATCTCCACCTCGGACGGCTCCGGCGAGTGGGCCACGGTCGGTGTGGCCGAGAACGTCATCGCCGCCTCCTGGCAGGCCCTGGAGGACGCGTACACGTACGGCCTCCTCCGCGCGGGCGTGGAGCCCGCTCAGTAGCCACAGTGGAGGCATGACCTCAGAAACCCATGACGTGCTGTCCCGGGCCCGCGTCGCGACCCGGCTGCCCGCCCGGGACCTGGACCGGGCCCGCCGCTTCTACGCCGAGAAGCTCGGCCTGTACCCGGTGGACGAACGGCCCGGCGGGCTGCTGTACCGCTGCGCGGGCGTGGACTTCGTCGTGTTCCGCTCGACGGGGGCCTCGCCCGGCACGTTCACCCAGATGGCTTTCGAGGTGGACGACATCGAGGCGGTCGTCACCGAGCTGCGGCGCCGGGGCGTCGAGTTCGAGGAGGTCGACGTGCCCGGCTTCCGCACCCGGGACGGCATCGCGCAGATCGAGGGCAACTACCCGAGCAAGGGCGCGCGGGCGGAACGGGGCGCCTGGTTCCGGGACAGCGAGGGCAACCTGCTGGGGATCGGCCAGCTGATCCTGTGAGGCCCGCCGGCCGGTCCGGGGCCGCTCAGGGCGCCCGCCAGATGTTGTCGAAGGCGATGTTCTCGATGCGGCGCCGCTCGCGCACCGCCTCCAGCTCGGTGACCGCGTCGCCGACCGCCGCCAGGACCGTGATCACGGCCTCGTCGTCGAGTCCGGAGGAGGCGGTGCGGTCGGGCTCGATGCCCAGGGTGCCCGCGAGGCCGGTCAGCACCGGGTCGTGGGAGTCCCAGCGGTCGGTCGCGTGCCGCCGGGCGGCGGTGTCGGCCGGTGTCTCGCCGCCGCCCCGGCCCGGCCACCAGTGCCGGCGCTTCCCGGTGAGCTGCCCGTCGGCTTCCAGCACGTCCCGGTAGGCCACGGCCAGCCCCTCCCCGCGCCGCCACAGCCAGTCCTCGACCGTCTCGTACGGCTCCTCGCGGACGAGCCTCGCCCCGGCCTCGTCCAGCAGCCGGTCACCCGTGGTCAGCACCGGCCCGGGGACGATGCGCTCGCCGTCCAGGGTGAGCGCCCGGGCGCCGAGCAGGTCGATCAGCTCGGCCCCGGCGAGCGCCAGCGACAGATCGCCCTGCTCGACCGGGCGCTCGCCGGGGACGTCCAGGGTGACGAGGAACAGGTCCTGCGGTGTCGTCATGAGGGCTCCAGGTCACCGGCCGTCAGCTGCGGCCGGGGTCGTTCGGACGGGACTCCAGTGGAGTGACGCTGCCGCTGCGTCCAGGGTGGCAGCGGCAGCGTACCGAGGATCCGCTCGCGCGGCGCGCCTCGTCGTCGGCCCGCGGGGGTGCCGTCGGGCACCGAGGTGGTGATCTCGACCAGGAACTCGCGCATGATCCCGCTTCCTTGGTGGGTGGCCGGCTGGGGGCCGGCCCCCTTCATCGTCCCCCAGCCGCCGGACGGGCGCCGCTCAGCACGAGTCGGCGGCGAGCCGCTCGAACGCGGCGCGGCTCATCGCCCGGTCGTCCGCCCAGACCTGGCCGGGCTTCAGCCGGGCGATCTGCTCGCCGGTGAACTCCACGACCCCGTTGTAGGAGTCGCCGCCGACGTAGTGCCCGAACCGCAGGACGTACCGGTGCCGGGGCAGCAGGTGCCGGGTGCCCCGATGGCGGGCGTGCCAGGCGGCGGGCGGGTCGAAGAGGGGGAAGTCGGCGTCGCCGCGCAGCCCCTCCTTCCGCGTGTCCCACCCGGTGGTGACGGGACCCTTCCCGGCGCCCCGGGCCCGCCCGTCCAGGGCCGGGCCCTGGTAGCGGTCGTCACCGCACGGCCGGAACACGGCGTACGGCGTCCCGTCCGGTGCGGCCCGCACCCCCGCGAGCGGCAGGTCGACGGCGCCGCAGCCGCTGAGCAGCAGCATCCCGCCGACGATCCCCGCCGCCACGGCCCCCGTACGTCGCATGCTCCGCCTTACCGCCTCACCGCAGGGTCCACTTCTGGTTGGCGGCGCCGGTGCACGACCAGATCTGCGCCCGGGCCCCGTTCGCCGACGAGTTGTCGGTGACGTCGAGGCACTTGTTCGCCGCCGTGTTCACCACATCAGCCGTGGACGCGTTGTACGACCACCGTTGGGCACCGGTTCCATTGCAGTCGTACAACTGCACCTTGGCCCCGTCCGCCGTCGAACCGGAGGTCACGTCCAGGCACTTGCCGAGCGCCTGGATCGATCCGTCGGCCTGGACGGTCCACTGCTGCGCCGTGCTGCCGTTGCAGTCGTAGAGCTGCACCGCCGTACCGTTGGCGCTGGAACCGCCCGCCACGTCCAGGCACTTGCCGGCGAGGCCCACGAAGGCACCGGTCCTGGCGCCACCGCCGGACTGGGTGCCGGACCAGGTGAAGGTGGCCGAGGTCTTGCCGGGCAGCGTGTAGGTGGCGTGCTGGGAGCCCCAGTTGATGGTCACGGTCCGCGCCGACGAGGAGTCGTTGTACGTGATCAGCGCCTTGCCGCCGTCGGGGTTGCGCCAGGCGACGTTGGGCACCGCGGTGGAGGCGGTGGACGCTATGCGCTGGGCGCCGGGGCGGACGAACTTCGTCAGGTGGCCCATGTCGTAGTACTCGACGGTGTAGTCCACGGTCCCGCTCGCGCCGTCGCCGTTGTGCACGGTGATCAGGCCGGTGCAGGTGCCGCAGCCGCCGTTGTGCGGGCCCATGTTCTGGTCCACGGCCAGCGACCACTTGGTCACCGACTTCGCCCAGTTGCGGGTGTAGTCGATGATGTTGGACATGTCCTCGCGCTGCTGGTTGGCGATCCAGGTGCCGCCGGAGTGCTCGGTGCCGAACGCGTCCAGCGCGGGGTACTGGTTGTGCACGGCGGTCTGCTTGGCGACGTCACCGCCGTAGCCGTGCCAGGCGATGCCGCCGAAGTTGGGGTGGTCGCGCACGGCCGGGTCGTCCACGGTCTGGGCCGCGTAGGAGTCGTAGACGTCCCAGTTCCAGTCGTGCGCCAGCACCTTCGTGGTCAGGCCCGCCGACTGGAGCTTGGGCAGCAGCTCGTTCTTGGTGAAGTACGCGAGTCCGCTCGCGTTCCAGCTCATCGACGGGTAGCCGGAACAGCAGGTCGGCTCGTTCTGAGCGGTGACGTAGGAGACGTTGATCCCCTGGTCCTTGTACGCCTGGAGGTACTTCACGAAGTAGGAGGCGTACGCCCCGTAGTCCTCGGCCTTCAGCCAGCCGCCGTTGAGCGAGCCGCTGTCCTTCATCCAGGCCGGCGCCGTCCACGGCGAGGCCATCACGGTCAGGGACGGGTTGAGCTGGAGCGCCTGCTTCGTGAGCGGCACGACGTCGGCGAGGTCGTGGGCGATCGAGAACTTCGCCAGGGACGGGTCCGTCTGGCCGGACGGCACGTCGTCGTACGTGTAGCCGTACCGCGCGAGGTCCGAGGCGCCCATCGGGTTGCGCAGGAACGACAGGCCGATGCCGTCCGTCGGCGAGAACAGCTTGCGCATGGTCGCGTCCCGGGTCGCCTGGGACAGCGCCCCGCTGCTGTTCATCAGCCAGGCGGCGGTGTCCGTGAAGGACGCGCCGCCGCCGGTGAAGGTCTGGTAGCGGGTGTTCTCGTCGACGGTGATGTTCTCGCCGCTCCCGCCGGTCCCGGACTGGAACGCGAACGGCGTCTGCGGCTGGAGGCCGCGCACGACGTGCCGGCCGGCGGAGTCGTCGGTGGTGGTGAGCCAGGCGGTCACCTGCTCACCGGCGGCGTGTGCGGGGGGTACGGCCACACTGAGACCGGCTGCGGAGAGCAGCCCGGCGAGCAACAGCCGGACTGTGCGGGGGGATCTCCTCATGGTGCGTCGCCCTTCCTCTCGGATCGGCAGAGCTGACGGGTCGTCTTGACGGGGATGTGTGCCCCTAGTTAACTCACGGCGTGAGCTAAGCCCTGAGTGAACCACGAGAGCCGAGGGAAGGTCCATGCGAAGAACCGCCCTGCTCGCCTCCGCCGCACTCCTCGCCGGTCTGCTGCCCTGGGCGGCGACCGCGCGAGCCGCCGACGAACCCGCCCCCGTACCCGTCGACCGCTTCGAGGGCGAGGTGCCCTTCGCCTCCCAGCCCGCCGAGGGCATCTTCACCTGGGGCGGGGACTCCGACGACCCGCCCACGCTCCGCCTCGCCGACCGCGCCGACGCCCCCGAGGGCGGCAAGGTCCTCGCCGGAAGCTACGACATCAGCGGCTACGGCGGCTTCACCCACGACTTCGCCGCCACCGCGCCCGCCCACGACTGGTCCGCCCACCAGGGCATCCGTTTCTGGTGGGAGGGACGGAACAACGGCAGGAAGATCGCCTTCGAGATCAAGGACGGCGGGGCGAACGGCGAGGCGTCCGAACTGTGGACCACCTCCTTCACCGACGACTTCACCGGCTGGAAGCAGATCCAGCTGCCCTTCACCGACTTCACCTACCGCACCGACTACCAGCCCGTCGGCGGCATCGACCACGTCCTCGGCCTCAAGGAGATGTGGGGCTACGCCCTCACCCTCCCGGCCGGCGGCAAGGGCGACTTCGCCATGGACGACGTGGAGCTGTACGGCAGGGCCGACCAGGCGCTGCGCGCCTCCGTCGGCACCGACGCGCCCGTGCACCCGGTCGAGGAGGGCGGGACGGCCAAGGTGAGGGTCACCGTGGCCACCACCGGCGAGCAGCCCCTCACCGACCCGGTGACCGTCACCTACGCCACCGGGGACGGCACCGCGACCGCCGGCCAGGACTACACCCCCGTCTCCGGCACCCTCACCTTCCCGGCCGGCACCGCCTCCGGCACCGCGCGGACCATCGCCGTGCCCACCCGCCGGGACCGGGCCGCCGAACCCGCCGAGACCATCCCGCTGAAGCTCGCGGTCACCGGTGCGAAGGCGCCCGCCGAGACCCCGCAGGTCGTGATCGACGCGCACGGACTGCCGTACCTGAACGCCAAGTTGCCCGTGAAGAAGCGGGTCGCGGACCTGCTCGGCCGGATGTCCCTGGCGGAGAAGGCCGGCCAGATGACCCAGGCCGAACGCGGCGCGATGAGCCGGCCGGACGACATCGCCGCCTACGCCCTCGGCTCCCTGCTCTCCGGCGGCGGCTCGACACCCACGCCCAACACCCCCGAGGCGTGGGCCAAGATGATCGACGCCTTCCAGCTGCGGACCCGGGCGACGCGCTTCCAGATCCCGCTGGTCTACGGCGTCGACGCGGTCCACGGGCACAACAACCTCTCCGGCGCCACGGTCATGCCGCACAACGTCGGCATCGGTGCCACCCGCGATCCCGAACTCGCCTACGAGACGGGCTCGGTGACGGCCGCGGAGGTCCGCGCGACCGGCGTCCCCTGGGACTTCGCGCCCTGCCTGTGCGTGAGCCGCGACGAACGCTGGGGCCGCTCCTACGAGTCGTTCGGTGAGGACCCGGCACTCGTGGACTCCATGGAGACCGTCATCCAGGGCCTCCAGGGCCGCGCCGACGGCAAGGACCTGAAGCGGGGCGACAAGGTGCTGGCCACGGCCAAGCACTTCGTCGGCGACGGCGGCACCGCCTACGGCTCCTCGACCACCGGGACGTACACCATCGACCAGGGCGTCACCAAGGTCACCCGTGAGCAGCTGGAGGACATCCACCTGGCGCCGTACCGCACGGCCGTCGAGCGGGGCATCGGCACGGTCATGCCGTCGTACTCCTCCCTCGACATCGCCGGCGACGGCAAGGGCGCGGTGAAGATGCACGCCCGAGGCGACATGATCAACGGCGTGCTCAAGGGCCGCATGGGCTTCGACGGCTTCGTCATCAGCGACTGGAACGCCATCGACCAGCTCCCCGGCGACTACGCCTCCCACGTCCGCACCTCGGTCAACGCGGGCGTGGACATGATGATGGTGCCGTACACCTACAAGGAGTTCAGCACCGCGCTCGTCGACGAGGTGAAGGCGGGCCGGATCAGCGAGAAGCGGATCGACGACGCCGTCTCCCGCATCCTCACCGAGAAGTTCAAGCTCGGCCTCTTCGAACATCCGTACGCCGACACCTCCGGCGCCGCCGCCATCGGGTCCCCGGCCCACCGGCAGGTCGCCCGCCGGGCCGCCGCCGAGTCGCAGGTGCTGCTGAAGAACGCGGGCGGGCTGCTGCCGCTGAAGAAGAGCGAGAAGGTGTACGTCGCCGGGTCCAACGCCGACGACATCGGCAACCAGACCGGCGGCTGGACCCTCACCTGGCAGGGCGCCTCCGGGAACACCGTCCCCGGTACGACCATCCTCCAGGGCCTGCGGAAGGCGGGCGGGAACGTCACCTACTCGAAGGACGCCTCCGCGCCCACCGGCGGCTACGACGTCGGTGTCGTCGTGGTCGGCGAGACCCCGTACGCCGAGGGCGTCGGCGACGTCGGCAACGGCCACTCGCTGTCCCTGTCCGCCGCCGACCGGGCCGCCGTCGACAAGGTCTGCGCGGCCATGAAGTGCGCGGTGCTGATCGTCTCCGGCCGTCCGCAGCTCGTCGGCGACCGGCTGGACGAGATCGACGCCCTGGTCGCCTCCTGGCTGCCCGGCACCGAGGGCGAGGGCGTCGCCGACGTCCTCTACGGCGCGCGCCCCTTCACCGGACAGCTCCCGGTCACCTGGCCCAAGTCGGAGGCCCAGCTCCCGATCAACGTGGGCGACACGGCGTACGACCCGCAGTTCCCGTACGGCTGGGGCCTGACGACCCGCACCGATGTCCCGAAGGGCGGCACGGCCACCCTGCGCGACCTCGCCGTCCGGGCGGCGAAGGCCGAGCGGCACGGTGACCACCGCACCGGGCGCGCGCTGGTCACCAAGGCCAGGCTGCTCGTCCAGCAGAGGGCGGACGGCCACCTCACGGCGGCCGTGGCCAAGCCCTTCGCCGACGCCGACCACCTGCTGCTGACCGGCAGGTACGCGAAGGCGGTGGAGAAGCTGACGGAGGCGTACCGCGCGGTCTGACCTACGGAAGGTATTGGAATGACCGCTTTGGGGAGGCTTCGGGTACGTTCGAGATATGAAGGCCGTTCCGCGGACCCGAAGCCTCCCCGCCCTGCTGGTGGCCGCCCTGACCCTGGCGCTGACGATGCTGTTCGCGCCCGGGGCCGGCGCGGACACCAGCGTCTCCACGATCGCCCAGGCCCTGCGCAAGAGCCCGGTCTACGTCGACCCGGCGGCCCGTGACCAGTTGTCCGCCGCGGACGCCGACACGCTCGCCGACCGGATCAAGGACGCGAACAAACCCCTGTTCATCGCGGTCCTCCCGGCCGGCTACCCCACCGCACACCTCTTCTCCGACCTCCGCTCCGCCACCGGCGTCACCGGCCTCTACGGCATCCGCCTCGGTGACCGCTTCGACGCCCGCGCGGACTCCTCCGTCCTGCCGGCCACGGCCCGGCAGAACCTCGTCCGCAGCGTCCAGGGCGAGGACGCCAAGGCCCAGCTCGCCGACTTCACCGACCGCGCCCTGGCCAACATGGGCGGCCACGCCCCCCGGAGCTGGGGCGGCGCGGCCGGCGGCGGCGCCTCCACCACGGCGGTGATCACGACGGCCGCCGTCCTGGTGGCCGCGGGTGCGGGCGCGTACGCGCTGGTCCGCCGCAACCGCCGGCGCCGCGAGGAGGAGCAGCGGGCCGCCCTGGACCGGCTGCGGGTGGTCGTGGACGAGGACATCACCGCGTTCGGCGAAGAACTCGACCGCCTGGACTTCCACCCTTCGGAGGCGGGCGCCGACGACGCGATGCGCGCCGACTACGAACGCGCGCTGGACGCCTACGAGACCGCCAAGCAGCGCATGGCCGCGGCACGGCGACCGGAGGACGTCCGGTCCGTCACCGAGGCGCTGGAGGACGGCCGCTTCTCCCTCGCCCAGCTGGCCGCCCGCCGCGAGGGCCGGCCCCTCCCGGAGCGCCGCCCGCCCTGCTTCTTCGACCCCCGGCACGGCCCCTCGGTCACCGACGCCACCTGGACCCCGCCCGGCGGCGCCCCCCGCCAGGTCCCGGTCTGCGCCGCCGACGCCACCCGACTGGCCGACGGCCGCGACCCCGTGATCCGCGAGGTCGACACCGACTACGGCCGCCGCCCCTACTGGGACGCGGGCCCGGCCTACGGCCCCTGGGCGGGCGGCTACTTCGGCGGCGGCCTCCTCCCCGGCCTCCTCGTCGGCACCCTGCTGGGCAGCGTGATGGCCACCCCCACGTACGCCGCCGACTACGGCACCGGATACGGCGACTTCGGCGGGGGCGGCTACGAGGGCGGCGACGTCTCCGGAACGGACTTCGACCCCGGCGACTTCAGCGGGGGCTTCGGCGACGGGGGCGGCTTCGACGGTGGGGGCGGGGGAGGGGACTTCGGCGGGGACTTCTGAGCGGCGCGCTGCCGCTCAGCGGGCGATGCCGTCGAGGAACCGGGTCCAAGTGGCGGGGGAGAGGGTGAGGACGGGGCCGGGGGTGTTCTTGGAGTCGCGGATGTGGATGGTGGTGGGGGTGGTGGCTACTTCTAGGCAGTCGCCGCCTTCGTTGCTGCTGTAGCTGGACTTGAACCATGCCAGTGCTGCGGTGTTCATGACTCTCCTAGCAGTCCATTCAGGAGGCGCACGCTCTCCTCCGGAGAGAGGGCCTGTGACCGCAGCATTCCATACTTGTAGTGATAGTCGCTGACCTCTTCTGGGTCATCTACGAGGAAGCTCGCGCGCTGCACTTCCAAATAGACGAGACGCTCGTGCTCGGGTGTCTCCAGCAGGGTCATCGGACCTGCGAGCCCCGCGTGGGGCATCCGGTCCATGGGCATGATCTGCACGCTCATGTGCGCCGGTTCGGCGTATTCCAGGATTTGGCGAATCTGCTCCCGCATCACGGCGGGCCCGCCGACCTGCCGCCGCAGGACGCTCTCCTCCATGATGAAATGGCCGACGGGCGGAAGATCCCGCTGCCAGATCAACTGGCGTTCCATGCGGGCGTTCACCCACTGCTCGGCTGTCTCGCTTCCGAGCGCGGGATATCGAGAGTCGAAGGCGGCTAGGCAGTATTCCCGGGTTTGCAGCAGCCCCGGCACCATCTGGGTCTGATACGACAGGATGCCGACCGCCTCCTGCTCATGATCCACCAGCCCCTGCGCGAACTGGACGATCCGGTCCCGGACCGGCAGCTTGGCCACCACCACCGCTAACGCCCCGCCGGTGTCGAGGAGTTCGTCGAACTGCTCGGCGCGATCCGGCTGGAGGGCCAGCCTCCCCTGCTCGATCGACCGCACCGTGTCGACCGCGAGGTTCGCCGACTCCGCGAACTGTTCCTGCGTGAGGCGCGCCTTCTTGCGGAAGTGCGCCACCAGCGCGCCGACCGCGTACCACGAACCGACCTTCTTGGGCCTCGATGCCACGTGCATGGCCGTTCCTTTCCCCCGTACGCACCCCGAGCTCTCGTAGTGGACTCGTAGCAATCAGAACTACGACCTCACTCACTGACCCAGTGTAGTGACGCACAGTGACACTCACGGCATGAACGCAGAACCCCGACACCCCCGCACACGCCAGGCCATCTACCGCCGGGACCGCAGGTCGGTACGGCTCGCGCGGGAGTTCGCCCACGAGGTACTGGCGGACTGGGCCGCAGCCGAGCGCAGCGACGACGTACTGCTCTGCGTGAGCGAGTTGGCGACCAACGCCCTCCTCCACGGCGTGCCTGCGGGCCGAGGCTTCCTCCTCAGGCTGGCCCTGCACACGGACGGTGTCCTCCGCGTCGAGGTGCACGACAGTGGTCCGGGCGAGGTGCGGATTCCGGAGCCGACTCCGGAGGCGGAGCACGGCCGGGGACTGCTCCTCGTCGCGGCCCTCGCGGACAAGTGGGGCGTGGGGGAGCGGAGCCCCGGCAAGATCGTGTGGTGCGAGTTCGCGGTGCGGGGCGACGCGGTGGCCGTTCCAGGCCGGCTGCGCTGAGCGTGCGGTGACGGTGGCCGTCGGGCCGCCCGCTTCTCGGCCAGTGTCGTGCTTCCACGGTCCGCGTCAAGGGCGCTGCGCGTCGCCTTCGGCGATGGGCCTCCGGCCCACCCTTGACCCGGCCCGCTCCAGCACGGGGGAGAAGCGAGCGGGCGGCCGGGGGAAAGTGGCCGCCTAGCGGTACGGGGCCCTTGCGTCGGCTGCGTACGCACTCGGCGCCAGGGGCACGCGGTCCCGCCTCGCCGGCACGCCGGGCCGGCTTGGCGGCGTGCGGCCGGTGGGTGGGGAGGCGGAGTCACTCCTGGCTCAGTGTCCCGCTGGCCTCACGGGCCCCGCAGATCACACGGGTTCGGTGATTGGCGGATCTGGGCCACTTCCGCCAACCACCCAGCCCGCTGACCTGCCTGTTTGCCCGCGGCGCCTGGCACGAATCTGCCCATCACCGACTGAGGGGCCCGCCGCTCCATGGGGATCGCCCCAGCCACCCGCTCACCGTTCGCCGCTGAGCCGACCCGGCGTCCATGCGAGACGCGCCCCACCTCCCACCCGTAGCCGCTTGGCCGGCCCGGCGTGCAGGCGAGGCGCGTCCGACCCTCCCTCGCGGAAGCCCGGCACCGGCCGGCCCAAGGGTCACCTGTCGCCGACGGGCACCGTGCCCACCCCCCGCCGGCTGCCGGAGGCTCACGCGTTCTTGATCGCCGAGATGTCGAAGACCAGCTTGATCTTGTCGGAGACCAGGACGCCGCCCGTCTCCAGCGCCGCGTTCCAGGTCAGGCCCCACTCCGAGCGCAGGATCTCGGTCTTGCCCTCGAAGCCGACGCGCTCGTTGCCGAACGGGTCCTTCGCGGCGCCGTTGAACTCCAGGTCGATGGTGAGCGGCTTGGTGACGCCGAGCAGGGAGAGGTCGCCGGTGATGCGGTAGTCGTCGCCGCCCAGGGACTCGGCCCTGGTGGAGCGGAACGTCATGACCGGGAACTCGTCGATCTTGAAGAAGTCGGACGACTTCAGGTGGCCGTCGCGGTCGGCGTTGCCGGTCTCGATGCTGGCCATCTGGACGTCGAGCGTGGCGGTGGACTTCGTGGGGTCGGCGCCGTCGAGGTGGAGGGTGCCGGTGAAGTCCTTGAAGCCGCCCTTGACGTTGGTGACCATGGCGTGGCGGGCGACGAAGCCGATCGTGCTGTGGGACGGGTCGATCGTGTAGTCGCCGGTCAGCGCGGTCAGGTCGGGGCCGGCCGTGGCCTGCGCGGCGGGGGCGGGGGTGGTGTCCTTGCGGCTGAAGATTCCCATGGCGTGCTCCTTGTGCTGCTTGTTGAACGTTAAACCAACCTGTGACTCAGACAGTAGACCCATTCGGTTCGGTTTTCAACATCATCCGCAGCGTGTTTCCGCGAATGCGCCGAGTAATCGATTCCGCCCTCTGGCGCACCGGCCGAGCGCTCGGGCACCATCTGGCTGCACCACCTGCACAGCCGACCCACAGGACGCACGGCCCACCGCAGGAGAGGTCCCCATGAAGCCGCTCAAGACCCGCGCGCTGCTGACCGCGCTCGCCCTCGTCGTCGCCCCCGGCGTCGCCGTCCTCGGCACCGCCACCGACGCCTTCGCCGTCACCAAGATCAGCCACGCGACCGCCACCCAGATGTTCCGCGACGTCGGCATCACCTGGTCGTCCTCGGGCAACTGCTCCGACCGCTACAACTCCACCTGTACCTCCTTCGAGCAGCTGAACCTCGCCACCGCCCAGGGGGCCCAGACCCTCAAGCGGGCCAGCGGCTGCGCGC
Source organism: Streptomyces sp. NPDC004658 (assembly GCF_040609555.1). Classification (NCBI taxonomy): domain Bacteria; kingdom Bacillati; phylum Actinomycetota; class Actinomycetes; order Kitasatosporales; family Streptomycetaceae; genus Streptomyces; species Streptomyces sp. NPDC004658. The sequence goes on along the minus strand of NZ_JBEXKG010000083.1, from coordinate 12,737 downwards.
TGAACATCACCGGCGGCACCGAGACCGGCCACGCCTCCGGCACCTACTCCCACTGGAACGGCTACAAGCTCGACTACGGCAAGAACACGTGCGTGACGTCGTACATCAAGAACAACTTCAGCTACATCGGCCTGCGCGGCGACGGTGCCCCGCAGTACCAGTCCGGCTCCGGCAACATCTATGCCGACGAGGGCAGCCACTGGGACGTCCTCTACTACAACTGTGGCGGCTGCTGAGCCGGGAGTCGAGGAGAGAGGGCGGTGACCGGGCCCGTGCGCATGACCCGACGCGCGCTGCTGCTGGCCGCCGCCCTCGCCGCCGTCCCGGCGCCGGGCGCCCGGGCGGCCGACGACCCGTACGACGTGCTGCGCCGCCGCTGGCTCGGCATCGCCCTGGGCGCGGGGTACGACCCGGCCGCCGAGCCGTACGCCTCCCGGCTCGCCCGACTCGGGCAGGAAGCCAGGGAGTTCCAGGCGGACATGGTCCCCGGTCCCGGCTCGCTCTGGCCCGGGCATCCGTTCGACCCGCCCTCCGGGATCACCTTCAGCTACGGCCGCCTGTGGACCATGGCCCAGGCGTACGTGCAGGCCGGCACCGGTTCCACCGGTGACCCCGGCCTCCTCGCCGACGCGCTGCGCGGACTCGACCACCTCTCCGCCACCGTCTACCGCCCCGCCACCACCCCCTACGGCAACTGGTGGGAGTGGCAGATCGGCAGCCCCCGGCTGCTGATGGACATCACGGCCGCCCTGTACGAGCAGGCCGGCCCCGCCCGGATCGCGGCGGCCTGCGCGGCCGTCGACCACTTCGTCCCGGACAGCGCGCTCACCGACTACTCGGGCACCTCCACCGGCGCCAACCGCGTCGACCTGTGCCGTTCGGTCGCCCTGCGCGGCATCCTCGGCCGGAGTCCGGAGAAGCTCGCCCTCGCCCGCGACGCCCTCTCGCCCGTCTTCCCGTACGTGACGAAGGGCGACGGCCTCTATGCCGACGGCTCGTTCGTCCAGCACACCTGGGTCGCCTACTCCGGTACGTACGGGCAGGTCCTGCTCGACGGACTCGGGCGGCTGTTCGCGCTGCTCGCGGGGTCCGCGTGGGAGGTCACCGACCCCGACCGGCGGAACATCCTGGACGGCGTCGAGCACGCCTGGGCGCCCCTGATCCACGACGGGCTGGTCATGGACTGCGTCAACGGCCGTGCCATCAGCCGCGGTTGTCTGCGCAGTGACGACCAGCACGTGCTGCGCAGCGACCACTACCACGGGCAGGCCCTCATCGCCGCCCTCGCCCTCCTCGCGGGCGGCGCGAGCGCGGCCGAGCGGGAGCGGTGGCACGGCCGGATCAAGGGCTGGATCGAACGGGACACCGTGGTGCCCGTGCTGACGTCACGTCAGTTCGGGGTCGCCGACCTCGCGCGGCTGCACGCCGTCGCCGCCTCCCCCGGACCCGCCGCACCGGAACCCCTCGGCCACCGCCTCTTCCCGGCCATGGACCGCGCCGTCCACCGCACGCCCCGCTTCACCGCCGCCCTCGCCATGGCCAGCGACCGCATCGCCCACTACGAGTGCGGCAACGGCGAGAACCCGCGCGGCTGGCACACCGGGTCCGGCATGCTCTCCTGGTGGCCCCGGGGCCACGGCGACCAGTACACCGACTGGTACTGGCCCACCGTCGACTGGTACCGGCTGCCCGGCACCACCGTGTCCACGAAGCGGCTCCCCGACCGGGCCGGCGGCGAGTGGGGCGCCCCCAAGCCGGACGTCCGCTGGGTCGGCGGGACCACCGACGGCACGTACGCGGCGGTCGGCCAGCACCTGAAGGGCCTCGGCTCCACCCTCCAGGCCCGCAAGTCCTGGTTCTTCCTCGACGACGCCGTGGTCTGCCTCGGCGCCGGCATCTCCTGCGCCGACGGCGTCCCGGTGGAGACGGTCGTGGACAGCCGCAACCTGGGCGAGAACGGCACCCAGGGCTTCGTGCGCGGGCGGAACTGGGCCCACCTGGAGGAGCACGGCGGCTGGATCCTGCCGTGCGGCGGCGAGCTGCACACCCTCCGCGAGGACCGCACCGGCGCCTGGTCCGACATCAACACCACCAGCACGGACGAACGGCGCACCCGGCGATGGCAGACCCTGTGGCTCGACCACGGCACCGACCCGGAGGCCGCCCGCTACGCCTACGCCCTGCTGCCCGGCGCCTCGCGCGCCGAGACCGCCGCCCGGGCCGCCGACCGGCACTGGCTGTCCGTCCTCGCGAACGACGCCGACCGCCAGGCCGTCGCCGTCCCCCGGCTGGGCCTGGTGGCGGGGAACTTCTGGCGGGCGGGTACGGTGGGCGACTTGACCGTGTCGGCCGGCGCGAGCGTGCTCGTCGTACGCCGGGGCCGCACGGCCACCCTTCGCGTGAGCGAGCCGCCCCGCACCGGAGCCCCGCTGGAGCTGGTCTGGGACCGTCCGGTGCGCGCGGTGACACGGGCCGGCGACGGCGTGGAGGTCCTTTCGGCTGACCGCCGTCTGAGGCTCCGTGTCACTCCGGGGAGGGCATGTGCCACCCATGAATGTGAGCTGACTCTCGGCTGACGGCTTTGTGGCCTCCCTACAACGGGACGCCCTCCTGAGCAGTCGGAATGCCTGCATGCCGCCGTGGTTCTGTTCACTGGCACCAGGAAAACGGGCCGGAGACTGTACAGAGTCGACGGCTCGCTTTTCTTCGGGTCCTTCGTAAGGTCGCTACATGACCGTTTTGGAAGAGACGACGGGTGAGCCGACCGGCGAGCCGACGGACGCACGCGGACGGGTCGCCGAACTGCACGAGATCCGTGCCCGGGCTCTGGCGGGCCCGAGCGAGAAGGCGACCGAGGCGCAGCACGCCAAGGGCAAGCTGACGGCGCGGGAGCGGATCGAGCTGCTCCTCGACCCCGGGTCCTTCCAGGAGGTCGAGCAGCTGCGCCGGCACCGGGCGACCGGCTTCGGCCTGGAGGCGAAGAAGCCGTACACCGACGGTGTCATCACCGGCTGGGGCACGGTGGAGGGCCGTACGGTCTTCGTCTACGCCCACGACTTCCGGATCTTCGGCGGCGCCCTCGGCGAGGCCCACGCCACCAAGATCCACAAGATCATGGACATGGCCATCGCGGCCGGTGCTCCGCTGGTGTCGCTCAACGACGGCGCCGGCGCCCGCATCCAGGAGGGCGTCTCCGCCCTCGCCGGCTACGGCGGCATCTTCCAGCGCAACACCAAGGCCTCGGGTGTCATCCCGCAGATCTCGGTGATGCTCGGCCCGTGCGCGGGCGGCGCGGCCTACTCCCCGGCGCTGACGGACTTCGTCTTCATGGTCCGCGACACGTCCCAGATGTTCATCACGGGCCCCGACGTGGTCAAGGCCGTCACGGGCGAGGAGATCACCCAGAACGGCCTGGGCGGCGCGGACGTCCACGCCGAGACGAGCGGTGTCTGCCACTTCGCGTACGACGACGAGGAGACGTGCATCGCCGAGGTGCGCTACCTCCTGTCGCTCCTGCCGCAGAACAACCGGGAGAACCCGCCGCGGGTCGACTCCACGGACCCGGTCGACCGCCGCGGTGACGCGCTGCTGGACCTGGTCCCGGCCGACGGCAACCGGCCCTACGACATGGCCAAGGTCATCGAGGAGATCGTCGACGACGGCGAGTACCTGGAGGTTCACGAGCGCTGGGCGCGCAACATCATCTGCGCCCTCGCCCGCCTGGACGGCCAGGTCGTCGGCATCATCGCCAACCAGCCCCAGGTCCTGGCGGGCGTGCTGGACATCGAGGCGAGCGAAAAAGCTGCGCGCTTTGTCCAGATGTGTGACGCTTTCAATATCCCGATCGTCACCTTCCTGGACGTCCCCGGGTTCCTTCCCGGTGTCGACCAGGAGCACGGCGGAATCATCCGCCACGGCGCGAAGCTGCTGTACGCCTACTGCAACGCGACCGTGCCGAGGATCTCGCTCATCCTGCGCAAGGCGTACGGAGGTGCCTACATCGTCATGGACTCCCAGTCGATCGGCGCCGACCTCACCTACGCGTGGCCGACGAACGAGATCGCCGTGATGGGCGCGGAGGGCGCGGCCAACGTCATCTTCCGCCGGCAGATCGCGGAGGCCGAGGACCCCGAGGCCATGCGGGCGCGGATGGTCAAGGAGTACAAGTCCGAGCTGATGCACCCCTACTACGCGGCCGAGCGGGGCCTGGTCGACGACGTCATCGACCCCGCCGAGACCCGCGAGGTGCTGATCAAGTCCCTGGCGATGCTGCACACCAAGCACGCCGACCTGCCTTCCCGCAAGCACGGCAACCCGCCACAGTAACCCGGCGGACATCTCTCTCACGGAGACTGACACCCATGAGCACTCCTGACATCCGCGTCGAGAAGGGCCACGCCGAGCCCGAGGAAGTCGCCGCCATCACCGCGATCCTCCTAGCCCGCGCCGCCGCCCGCCCCGAGCCCTCGGCGACCCACCGAGCCCGCGCCAAGGCGGGCTGGCGCCGCCTGGAGCGAGAGGGCGGCTTCCGGGCCCCGCACAGCTGGCACTGAGCACCGCAGCGCGTCCACCACGGCCCCGCTTCTCCTTCGGGAGAGCGGGGCCGTGGCGTCTGCCATCACCCGATCGGCGTAAGCGGCACCGGGGTACGGCAACGGGGCCCTCTCCGGAGGAAAGGACCCCGTCGTCGAGCGGGAGCGGCTAGCGCAGGCGGGCCATCAGGGCGTGTTCCACCAGGGTGATCAGGGCCGACTTGGCGTCCGCGCGGTGGCGGGCGTCCGTCGTGATGATCGGGGTGTCCGGGCCGATCTGGAGCGCCTCGCGGACCTCGTCGGGGGTGTAGGGCTGCTGGCCGTCGAAGCCGTTGAGGGCGATGACGAAGGGCAGGCCCGAGTTCTCGAAGTAGTCGACCGCGGGGAAGCAGTCGGCGAGACGCCGGGTGTCGACGAGGACGATCGCGCCGATGGCGCCGCGGACCAGGTCGTCCCACATGAACCAGAAGCGGTCCTGGCCGGGGGTGCCGAACAGGTACAGGATCAGGTCCTGGTCCAGGGTGATGCGGCCGAAGTCCATGGCGACGGTGGTCGTCGTCTTGTCTCCGGTGTGGGTGAGGTCGTCGATGCCGGCCGAAGCGGACGTCATGACGGCCTCTGTGCGCAGCGGGTTGATCTCCGAGACGGCGCCGACGAACGTGGTCTTGCCCACGCCGAAGCCGCCCGCCACCACGATCTTCGCGGAGGTGGTGGAGCGGGAAGGACCGCCGCTAGAGCTTGCGAAGTCCACTGAGCACCCTTTCGAGCAGTGTCACGTCTGGCTGGCCACCGGCGTTCTCGTCGCCGCCGGGCTGATGGATGGCGACCAGGCCCGCCTCCGCCAAGTCGGCGACGAGGATCCTGGCCACGCCGAGGGGGATCGTGAGGAGGGCCGAGATCTCGGCCACTGACTTGATCTCCCGGCAGAGGTTGCAGATCCGCTGATGCTCGGGCAGCTGACCCTGCATCTGGTGCGGAGCGGCGGTGGTGTGCACCAGCGCCTCGATGGCGAGCTGGTAGCGCGGGCGGGTCCGGCCGCCGGTCATGGCGTACGGACGCACCAAGGGGTTGTTGGACGCCGAAGCCGGTGCCGGCTCGGGGCGGCGCTGCGGCTGGACCGGCTGGATGCGCGGCGCCGGAGGCTGGTCGTACGGCGACGGGCCCGGGCCCTGCGGGGCGTACGGCTGCCGGTGGCCGGGGGAGGAGGGGAAGTGGTACGGGTTCGCCGAACCATCGCTCGGGCCCTGGGCAGGGCCGTACGACCAGTTGCCCGAAGACGAACCGCCTGGGGGTGTTGCCACTTTCTCCTCCTCCGACTGCGCCGGGCACCCATCCCTGGGGAACCGCGTCCCGAAACCTTACGGCCCCGGGACGCGAATACGCACCGTCCGATTATTAGTTGAGAAGGCTTCCCTGGAGCTCCGCGCGGAGATCCGGGGTGAGGACCGTGCCCGCGCGGTCCACCAGAAGGGCCATCTCGTACCCGATGAGGCCGATGTCCGCCTCCGGGTGGGCCAGGACCGCGAGGGAGGAACCGTCGGAGATGGACATGATGAAGAGGAATCCCCGCTCCATCTCCACAACCGTCTGATTCACGTTGCCTCCCTCGAAGATCCGGGAGGCGCCTGCCGTCAGAGACGTCAGACCGGAGGCGACGGCCGCGAGCTGGTCGGCGCGGTCGCGGGGAAAGCCTTCGGACATCGCCAGAAGGAGTCCGTCGGCGGAGACCACCACCGTGTGGGACACCCCCGGGGTGTTGTCCACGAAGTTGGTGATCAACCAGTTCAGGTTCTGTGCCGCCTGGCTCATCGGGCTCACACTAACGCTCCTGGTTGTAGGTGCTGTCAGGACCGAAGCCCTGGCCGTTCGTTTCACTGCCTGCGCTGCGTCCGCGCTGGACGCCCCGGCGCAGGTTGCTCAGCCTGCCCCGGACGTCCTCCGGGGCGCGGGAGACCTGTGGGCCTCCCTGGGGGGTGGTTTCGGCGGAACCCTCGACCAGATTGGCCTTGGGCACCCGCCGCGGCAGGCCCGAGGCGGTGACCCCGCCTGCCTTGGGCTTCCGGAGCTGTGCGGCCTGCTGCCACCGCTCGTCGTTCGCCGAACGCCAGCCGCTCTGGCCGCCCGTCCCCGGAGCGTTCCCCGGTGCAGGAGCCGGCGCTTCCTGCTGCACGCGGGCCGTGCCGTTCGCGGAGCCGGCGCCGTTCGAGCCGCTCGCGGGGGACCCGCGGCGGGGCAGCCCGGCGTCGGTCAGCTCGTGTGCGGCGGGAGAGGCCGTTCCCGGACGGTCGAAGCCTACGCGGTTCCGCTCACTCGCGTCAGCGGCCTGCGAGGATTCCGTTTCCGGAGCGTACTGGGCCGGATAGCCGTTCTGGTAGCCGTCCTGCTGGGGCCAGTCGTCCTGGTAGGCCGACGTCTGGGCAGGCTCCGCATACGCGGACGAGGGCTCCGGGTAGCCGCCGTTCGCGGAGAAGCCGTCGTGCTGCGGCGCCTCGCCGTTCGGAGCGTAGTACCGCTCGTCGTAGCGCTGCTCGTACTGCTGCTCGTACGACGCGTGCTGGGGCTGCTCCTCGTACGTCTGCTGCGACTGCTCCTCGTACGCCGGCGCCTCGTACGTCTGCTGGGACTGCTCCTCGTACGCCTGCGGCTGCTCCTGGTACGCCTGCTGCTGCCCGGTGAACGGGTCCGTGTACCCGGCGGGGGCCTCGGCGGACTCCTGCCGCTGCTCGGCGGGCTGCTGGCCGTGCGTCTGGGCCTCCAGGGCCGCGCGGCGCTCCTCGCGCATCAGCGAACGGCCCACGGGGTCCAGGTCGCGTAGGTCGTCGGGGACCTCCGAGTACCGGCTGTCGTCGAAGCCCAGCTCGGCCGCGGTGCGCATCGGCTGCTGCTGGCCGAAGCTCTCCCCCCGGAACTGCTGCTCCGGGATGATCTGCGAGACGGTGAACTCCTCGCGGTCCAGCGGGGCCTCGCCGCCACCGCCGTGCGTGATCGCGTCCGGCAGCATGACCAGGGACGTCGTACCGGCCTGCTCGCCCGAGGGGCGCAGCTGGACCCGGATGCCGTGCCGGTCGGACAGCCGGCCGACCACGAACAGGCCCATGCGCTGCGAGATCGCGGCGTCCACGGTCGGCGGGTTGGCCAGCTTGTGGTTGATGTCCGCGAAGTCCTCGGCGGTCAGACCGATGCCCTTGTCGTGGATCTCGATCATCACACGGCCGTCGGGGAGACGGGTCGCCGTGACGCGGACCTTGGTCTGCGGGGAGGAGAACGTGGTGGCGTTCTCCAGCAGCTCGGCCAGCAGGTGCACGAGGTCGGTGACCGCGCGGCCGTGGATCTCGGCCTCCGGCACGCCCGACAGCTCGATGCGCTCGTACTGCTCCACCTCGGAGGAGGCGGCGCGCAGCACGTCGATGAGGGGCACGGGCTGGTCCCAGCGGCGGCCGGGTTCCTCGCCGGCGAGGACCAGGAGGTTCTCGCCGTTGCGGCGCATACGGGTGGCCAGGTGGTCCAGCTTGAAGAGGTTCTCCAGCTGGTCCGGGTCGGCCTCGTTGTTCTCCAGGTCGGTGATCAGGGTGAGCTGGCCCTCGATCAGCGACTGGTTGCGGCGCGAGAGGTTGGTGAAGATCGCGTTGATGTTGCCCCGCAGCAGGGCCTGCTCGGAGGCGAGCCGGACCGCCTCGCGGTGGACCTGGTCGAAGGCGCGGGCGACCTCGCCGATCTCGTCCTTGGTGGTGATCGGGATCGGCGCGACCCGGGTGTCGACCCGGCCGGGGTCGGTGCGGGACAGCTGGTCGACCAGCATCGGCAGCCGCTGCTCGGCGATGCCGAAGGCGGCGTTGCGCAGCCGGCGCATCGAGCGGCTCATCTGGCGGGCCACCAGACCGGCCAGGAGGAACGCGGCCAGCAGGGCGACGACGACCACGGCACCGGTGATGAACGCCGAGGTCTTGGCGTCGTCGGCGATGGACGAGGCCTCGTTCACCGCCTTGTCGGCCATGTCCGACTCGATCTGGCGGTAGGCCTTGTACTTCAGCGTGTTGACCGCCCACCAGTTGTCGGCGGTGATGCCGCCCGCGGCCAGTTCGTCACGGGTGGCGGTGCTGGTGTCCTTCATGGTGGCGATCAGGCTCACCATGCGGGTCGGGTCCGAAGGCGGGGCGACGTACTGCGGGTTCCGCGCCTTGGCCTTCTGGACCATGCCGGCGGCGTCCGTCCTGATCTTCGCTTCGGCGTCGCTCAGCTTCTGCGCGTCGGCCTCGGTGCCACCGCCGAGGTACTCCTCCCGGGCGATGCGCTCCAGGTAGGCGTACGAGGACAGGGAGACCCGCTGGGTCGCGAGGTTCGGGGCGTCCGGGCCGGGCTTGACCAGCAGGTGGGTGCCGATCGACCGCTCCAGCGACAGTGCCGCCTTGGTCAGCGAGATGGCGTAGACGGTACGGCCGTAGGAGGTGATGTTGCCGGTGCCCAGACCGAGTTCGTTGGCGAACTCCATCAGGGGGTGGCTGACCTCGACGTAGCCCTCTTCGGTCTTCACGCCGGTGGCCCTGGGGGTGTACGCCAACTGCCGCAGCTGCGTCAGCTTGGGCTCGGCCTCGCGGAACAGCTTCAGCCGGCGCTCCAGGCCCGAGGTGGCGGGCATGCTCTTCGTCGCCTCGTCGAAGGCGTCGGCGGCCTGGTCCGTGGCCTTGCGGGCGTTGTCGACGACCGCCTTGCTGTCGGCGTCCTTCTTGTTCAGCAGCAGCGGGGCCGCGGTGACGTCGCGCTCGCTCTCCAGTGCGTCGGCGTAGGTGAGGGCGGCGCGCACGAGACGGGCCGTGTTCTCGGCGTCGCGGGCCTGCTGCCAGGTGTCGATCGAGCTCTTCACCTGGAAGCCGCCCATGACGAGGCCGACGGCCACGGGTATGAGCAGGATCGCGTTCAGCCGGGTCGGTACCCGCCAGTTCCGCGGGGAGAGACGGCCGCCGCTGGACGCGGGAGTGGCCGCCGGTTCCGCACCGGGAACGGGGGCGGGCGCCGCAGCGCGCGGCGGCGGGGTGAAGTTGCCCCGCGCCGACGGCTCGGGACCGTTCTTGCTTCGCCTCACTCGACCAACAACCTCTCGGCGGTCGGCACCTACGTCGTGCCGCAGTCTCTCAGAGCCCGGTTCGCCATCGACCACCAGTGCGTACTCGGTACGCACTCAGTACGTCTTCGACCATTGGGCAGTTCAGGCATTCCAGCACGTGGACCAGTGCACTTCCAAACAGTGGAAACCCGGTGACGAGGCGGTTGTAAGCGCCAGATAAAACGGTCATAAAGAGCGAGCCCCGCCAAAAGGCGGGGCGTTTGTGCGCACAGCGGCACCACACGACCGCGTCGCGTGGTGATGCCGGGCGATTCCTCTGCCGAACTGTTATGAACACCGGAGCCGACCGTGTCAAAGGCCACAGTCGGCTCCGAACCCTTTACGACAACTGCCGTACGGCCCGTCGTACTTGAGTGCTACTTCAGCCGTGCCATCAGGGCGTGTTCCACCAGGGTGATCAGGGCCGACTTGGCGTCCGCGCGGTGGCGGGCGTCCGTCGTGATGATCGGGGTGTCCGGGCCGATCTGGAGGGCTTCCCGGACCTCGTCGGGGGTGTAGGGCTGCTGGCCGTCGAAGCCGTTGAGGGCGATGACGAAGGGCAGGCCCGAGTTCTCGAAGTAGTCGACCGCGGGGAAGCAGTCGGCGAGACGCCGGGTGTCGACCAGGACGACGGCACCGATGGCGCCGCGGACCAGGTCGTCCCACATGAACCAGAAGCGGTCCTGGCCGGGGGTGCCGAACAGGTACAGGATCAGGTCCTGGTCCAGGGTGATGCGGCCGAAGTCCATGGCCACCGTGGTGGTGGTCTTGTCTCCGGTGTGGGTGAGGTCGTCGATGCCGGCCGAAGCGGACGTCATGACGGCCTCTGTGCGCAGCGGGTTGATCTCCGAGACGGCGCCGACGAACGTGGTCTTGCCCACGCCGAAGCCGCCCGCCACCACGATCTTCGCCGAGGTGGTGGCCCGGCCCCCGTCAGAGCTTGCGAAGTCCACTGAGCACCCTTTCGAGCAGCGTCACGTCCGGAGCGCCGCCGTTGTTCTCGTCCCCACCCGGCTGATGGATGGCGACCAGGCCGGCCTCGGCGAGGTCGGCCACCAGGATCCGGGCCACACCGAGCGGCATGGCCAGCAGCGCGGAGACCTCCGCGACCGACTTGACCTCACGGCACAGGTGGCAGATGCGCTGGTGCTCAGGGAGCAGCCCCATGAGCGCTGCCGGGTCGGCCGTCGTGCTGATCAGCGCCTCGATGGCGAGCTGGTAGCGAGGCCTGGTCCGGCCGCCGGTCATGGCGTAGGGCCTCACCAGCGGCTGGTCGCCCTCGTCCCCGTACGGCTCCGCGTACGGATCATGATGGGCGGTGGGCGGGGTCATGAATCCTCCGGGCGGGACAGCAAGTCGGTCAGTCAAGCCGTCTGACGGGGCCGGTGGGGGGATTGTGGCGGCCGGACGGTGTTTTCGTGAGGTGGGTGGTGCCGGGGGCGGTCAGTGAAGCAGACTTCCCTGGAGTTCGGCGCGCAGGTCCGGGGTGAGTACCGCCCCTGCGCGGTCGACGAGCAGTGCCATCTCGTAGCCGACGAGACCGATGTCCGCCTCGGGATGGGCCAGGACCGCGAGCGACGACCCGTCCGAGATGGACATCAGGAAGAGGAAGCCGCGCTCCATCTCGACGACCGTCTGTGCCACGGTGCCGCCCTCGAAGATCCGGGACGCCCCGGCCGTCAGCGAGGTCAGACCGGACGCGACGGCCGCCAGCTGGTCGGCGCGGTCCCGGGGGAAGCCTTCGGACATCGCCAGCAGAAGGCCGTCGGCGGAGACCACCACGGTGTGGGACACCCCAGGGGTGTTGTCCACGAAGTTGGTGATCAACCAGTTCAGGTTCTGTGCCGCCTGGCTCATCGGACTCAACTAACGCTCCTGCTGGTGAGTGGGGCTCGGGAAGCTGCCGGTCTGGCCGCTGCCGGCCTGACGGCCCTGAGCGATGCCCCGACGGAGATTGGTCAGCCGTCCGCGCACGTCGTCAGGCGCGCGCGAGACCTGCGGACCACTTTGGTGCTGTTGCTGCTGTGCCGTGCCCGGCACGAGGTTCGCCCGGGGCACGCGGCGCGGCAGGCCGGAGGTGGTGACCCCGCCGGCCGCGGGCTGGCGGACGCGTTCGGCCTGCCGTACGAGTTCGTCGTTCGGCGAGGTGCGCCAGGAGCCGGTGTTGTTGCCGTTGGTGTGCGCGGGCGCGGGGCGCTGCGGAGCGGGCGCCTGCGGCTGCCGCTGCGCGGGCGCGTTCTCCTGCTGCTGGCCGCCGTGGAACCAGTTGGTCTCCAGCGTGTCGTACAGCGGCGTACGGCCGTCGCCCGGGCTGCTGGCCGGCGGCAGGGCCCATCCGTCACCGGGCGCCTGCGCGGCGCCCCGGTTGTCGGGCTCCTGGCGGACCGCACGCTGCTGCGGGGCCGGCGGACGCGGGGCGCCGAAGTCGGCACGGGCCGGCTGCGGGCGCTCGAACTGACCGGTGTGGCCGGGGTTCTGGCGGCCCGGCAGGGCGTACTGCCCGGTGGAGCCGCCGTCGTAGCCACCGCCGTCGTACGCCTGCGGAGTCTGGGGGGCCTGCGGAGCCTGCGGGGCCGGGAACTGGCCCGTGTGCTGGGCGCCGTTGTCCCGCCCCCCGGGCGCCGGCGTGCCGAACACGTCGGAGCGGACGAAGGAGCCGCCGCCCTGCTGCTCGCCGCCGTCGAAGCGGCCCTGCTGGCGGCCGTCGTCGGGGAACCCGAACTGACCCGTGTCCTGCGGGTTCTCGGGGCGCGCGAACTGGCCGGTCTGCTGGAGGTGGTCGGGGCGCGCGAACTGGCCCGTGTTCTGGGCGCTTTCGGGACGCCCGAACTGGCCGCTCTGGTCCGGCTGGGCGAACTGGCCCGTGTGCGCACCGCCGTTCAGCTCGGCGCGCGGGAACTCGCCGGTCGCCGCCGGTCCCTGGGCGTCGATCCGCGGCATCTCCGCCGTCGAGCCCATGCCCTGCCGGTCGTCCACGCGCGGCATGTGCGCGGTCTGCGCCGGGTCCTGCTCGTCGTGGCCGCGCGGAGTGTCCAGCGAGGCACGCGACAGCGGGGCCTGGGCATCGCCCCAGTCCGGCGTGCGGGACTGCGGGTCGCCGCCGG